>JAKSUM010000002.1 GCA_024409025.1 bacterium
AGCGTCGGGCATTTTTCCCGCGCGAGTAACCCATTTTCTGCCGGAGTTTTTCCCAAAAAGTCTATAAATTCTCGGTATTTGTCCATATATTCTGCAGGAAGCCTGTTTCTTGATATATATTCCCGGATATAGTCTTTTTCCATCTGGGATGCTCCCAGATTGGCTATTCGTTTACAGCATACATTACAATTTTCGCATGGATTGCCGTCATATGATGGGAAAAAGGAATTAAGATTCTCATAAAACGCCGTTATGATTTCATATATCCTGTCGTCCATGTATTGCTTTCTCCGTTACTATATATTTAAGCATTTTATTGACGTCGGCAGGCGATGCAAGAGCATACATGCTGTTGCATGCGCAGGCAAGTCCGGCTGCTCCGGATTTTCTGAATGCTTCTTGCGGAGATGTGCCTTTCATTCTTTCGGAAATATAATATGCGAACATAGTGTCTCCGCAACAGCAGCACAGGCCTTCTTTTTTGATAATCTGCCTGTTTCTGTAAATTTTGTTTCCGCAGAAAAGCAGAGCGCCCTCATATCCGCCGGATATTATTATTTCCCTTCCTTCATGATTAAATCCGAATGCTTCTATTACATCGTTTATTGATTCGGGAATTGAGCTTAGGGCAGGGGATATTTCCGATAGATTGGCCTTTAAGAACCTGAAGCGTGTATTTAAAGCCTTTTTTATGTCGGCAGGAGACGGATCTAAGGCAAGCAGGGCACCGCGTTTTGCCGCCTCTTCATCGATAAGCTCATAAAAGCTTTTTCCCATTCCTTCAGGAAGAGATCCTCCGGTGTGGAATATATCTCCTTTTGAACAGTGCTGGAGAGCCCAGCTTAATATTGTTTCCTCCTCTGCTTCCGGAAATGACGGGCCTTTTGAGTTGAACTTGTACCTGATGCCTTCGGAGTCCTCAAAGATTCTGTTCTCCCTTGTCTCTCCGCTTAATTCATACGAGCTGAAAGGTATTCTGTGTTGTTCAAGGAGCTTTAACAGCTCTCTTCCCCTAAGGCCGCCTTCCGTGACGAGGGCAGTTGTCCTCATTCCGGCATATATAAGGGCTCTTGAAACATTCACCCCTTTTCCGCCGGGATAATGCTTCTCCTCTTCAAGACGGGATATTGTTCCCGCTTTTATTGACTTGGTTTTTGCATATACGTCTATTGCCGGATTAGGGGTGAATGTTACTGTCTTCATGATTTGTTATTTCTTTTTTGAAGCGGCTTCCTTTATGACTTCTTCCGCCATAGATTCCGGAAGAGGCTCATAGCGGTGGAATTCCATTGAGAAGTTGGCTCTTCCGCTGCTGAGGCTTCTGAGGGATGTCGCATATCCGAACATTTCCTTGAGCGGCACTGTCCCGTTGATTTTCTGAGAGCCTTTTCTGAATCTTCTCATGCTGGAGATTTTTCCTCTTCTTCTGTTTACGTCTCCTATGATGTCTCCAAGATACTCGTCAGGCGAGTTGATCTCTATTTTCATTATGGGCTCGAGCAGTACAGGCGATGCATGTCTGAAAGCATCCTTGAATGCCATTGAGCCGCATGTTCTGAATGCCATTTCCGATGAGTCGACTGCATGGTAGGAGCCGTCGAGAAGCACTGCCTTGACATCGACAACAGGATATTTCGCAAGCGTTCCTTCGTTGAGCGCATCGACAATGCCTTTTTCTATTGCCGGTATGTATTCCCTTGGGACTACGCCACCCTTGACAACCTCGCTGAACTCGAATTCTTTTCCGGGATTCGGCTCGATTCTGATGACGGCATGGGCATACTGGCCTTTTCCGCCTGACTGCTTTGAATACTTCATGTTTGACGTGGCTTCCGTTGTTATTGTCTCTCTGTATGAGATTGACGGCTGGCCTGTCTCGACATTGACCTTGAATTCTGTTCTGACTCTGTCTATGATGATTTCAAGGTGAAGCTCGCCCATTCCGGAGATGATGGCTTCTTCTGTCTCTTCATCAAAATGGAATGTGAATGAGGGATCTTCAAGCAGAAGTTTTTTCAGTGCTATTCCGAGCTTGTCCCTCTCCTGTCTGGAGTTTACTACCGCCTTGACACTTATTACTGCGGGAGGTACGGTAATGTTTTCGAGCATGATAGGGGCGTCAACTGCACAGAGCGAATCTCCTGTTGTCGTTACCTTCATTCCGATGAGGGCAATGATGTCGCCTGCTGAAGCCTCTTCAACTTCTTCCCTGTCCTTTGCGAATATGCGGAGTATTCTGCCTATTCTTTCTTTTTTCTTTTTTGTTGAATTCCAAATTGTGTCTCCGGTCTTTATCGTGCCGGAGTAAATTCTTACGAATGTCTGCTGGCCTACAAATGGATCATGTATGATCTTGAATGCAAGACCTGCGAACGGGGCTGAAGCAGTGGGCTGGCGGACAAGATTCTTTTCCCTGTCATCAGGATCGGTTCCGACTATTTTTCCTGCCTGTATAGGATCGGGGAGATAGTCAACGATGGCATCGAGGAGAGGCTGTATGCCGATGTTTCTGTAGGCTGCTCCACAGAATACAGGCGTGATATGGCCTTTCTGTACGCATTCGGCTGTTATTTTTCATATCAGCTGTGGGGTTATTGCCTCGTCGTTTCCGTCAAGGAACATCTCGAGCAGTTCGTCATTATATTCTGCGATTTTTTCAATGAGGATTCCGCGGTATTTTTTTGCGTTTTCCATAAGGAAATCGGGAATATCAACTATATCATTGTGGCCTTCCTTGTAGGATATAAGCTTCATGTCAACGAGATCCACCATGCCGCAGAAATCTTCGCCGTCATACCACGGAATCTGATATCTGACGGGATTTGCTCCAAGCATGTCGTCCATCATCTCCACGCAGCGGTCGAAATCCGCTCCTTCGAGGTCCATTTTATTTACGAATGCAATATGTGGAGTCCCGAATTTCTGAGACTGGTTCCATACTGTTTCCGACTGTGGCTGGACTCCTCCTACCGCACAGAATACGGCCACAACTCCGTCAAGTACTCTGAGAGATCTCTCAACTTCAAGCATGAAGTCCACATGTCCGGGGGTGTCTATGAGGTTAAGCCTGTGTTCACGCCAGTTGCAGCATATTGCTGCCGAGGCTATGGTGATGCCTCTTTCCTGTTCCTGTTTCATAAAATCCATTGTAGCTTCGCCGTTATGGACTTCGCCGAGCTTGCGGAGGAATCCGGTGTAGAATAGTATGCGCTCGGATACGGTTGTTTTACCTGCGTCGATATGGGCTATAATGCCGAAATTTCTTGTTTTGTTAAGTGACATGTAATTATTTTCTTTCTTACTTTTCTTTTGTTGTGATAAATATAATTTGTTATTATACTATTTTTTGAATTTTTTGTCAAATCAGGGTGCTGTCTATTTGAAATTCTACGGCTGGAATGTCGGACTTTAAGCTGTTCATTGTTTGTATGGGACATAAAAATTAAGTGGTTTTTCGGTACATGGATTAAGAATTCCATATTGTATTATATTGATTTAAAATAATATATTTGATATAATAAAAGCAAATATATTTTTCGGAGGCATTCAATATGAATATATCCAATTCGGCTAACGCATCCGCTCTTACGGGTGCAGTGGTATATACTGCTCAGAAGACTTCTCCAGATCAGTCTGCAGTTCTTCCCAATATTCCTGAAGGGGCTTCCTTCTCATCTGACAGCATATCTCTTAGCGATGCGGCGGGAGTGGAGCTTGCCGCCCAGTCTGAAGCTCTGACTGAAGGAGGAAATTCAATTTCCTTTGATTCCTTTTTGTCTGATGTCTTGGTTCCTGCCAAGCAGGAAAAGATAGTTTTGAAGGGTACTGCGGAAGCCGACAGCTGGTCTATATCCAGAAAGGATGACGGGACATATGACGTGTCTCTTAATGGAGAGATAACCAATTATTCTGAGGAAGATGCAAAAAGGCTTGTATTTAATTTGGGATCCGGAAATAATATTTTTGAAGCTGCCGAGAATGTTGGAATAGATCTTACTGTAAATGCGGGCAACGGCGACAACAGAATTACTGGCGGATCCGGAAATGACACTATATTTGCAGGTAAGGGCAATAATGTTATAGACGGCGGAGCCGGAAATGACAGAATTACCGCAGGGAATGGCCATAATGTAATAAACGGCGGAGACGGGAATGACGTCATAAAGGTTAGAAACGGGAATAATTCAATTAGCGGCGGAGCCGGTGATGACATTATAAACGCAGGAACCGGAAATAATGAGATCCATGGTAATGACGGAGATGACATAATCAGAACTGCCGGCGGAGATTCCAAGCTTTACGGAGAAGGCGGAAACGACTATATTGAAGGCGGATCCGGCAATGACGTAATATATGGCGGCGATGGCAATGACGTTATATACGGGCTTGGTGGCAATGATTCCATATACGGAGGCGACGGCAACGACTATATTGACGGCGGAGCCGGCGATGACAGGATATACGGCGGAGCCGGGAAGGATATACTTTCCGGAGGCAGAGGCAAGGATGTAATATCCGGAGGAGCCGGCAAGGATGTAGTCATTGATGATGCCGCAGATATTTCGGATGCGGAGAGAAAGTCAAGCAAGATCTATGAGCTACCTGCTGAAGGAACTTTTGGGTCCTCTGTAAGGGCAGATGACAGATCGAGCGCGAATTTCATAGAAAGGCTTGATTCGGATAAAACTACTCTATCGGCACTTCCTTCCGGAAAAGCTATTCTTGAGGGAATTGACAAATCCGGACATACCGTAACTGTAAAGCAGGAGCCTGATGAGTATAAGAATGGCGGAGCGGCACCTGTCAATTTTGAGGACTCGATCGTTAAAAGTGACGGATCTGCAAATGTCGGTTCAGATTCTAAAGTAAATATCAATCCTTCCTTCTCACTTAACGGATATTCCAAGGATGCTGCTCCTCCGTCAGTTGTTTTAGGTCATGAGCTTGTACATGCCTATAATAATGCGACAGGCACAAATCTTAACGGATACTCGACGACATTTAATAATAGTGACGGAACAAAGCACACTGCCGCCCCTCTGAGCACGGGTGTATTGCCAGGTTTATATGCCGGATATCAGGATGCTCTTGAACAGGCTGCAGGAGGAGTTATGGAAAAGGCTGGCGAGCTTCAGGCTGTCGGACTTCCTATGAATGCCGAAAATCTGGTTCATATTGATTTAGTGGATCATGGCTTTCGAGTCTCTTTCCCTAATGTTAATGAAGCCGGATTCTCTGCTGTTTCATACCCTGACGGAACAGTATCTCTTAACAACCCTGAGGGAATAAGCGAGAACGCTCTCAGAAGCGATCTCGGTCTTGCCCCCAGAGAGACCTACGGAAGATAAAAAAAATTGTAAGCAGCACTCATATAAATCCTGACGGGACTCGCAATGTCGGATGCGGTTCAAATATAGAATATAATCCTTCCCCCATTAGGCAATTAATAAATATAAAAAAAGCCGCAGTATTTTCTGCGGCTTTTTTTTTAAGGTGCACCTTAAAAATAAAAAAAATAATTAAGGGATTTTAGGCTTTTCTTGTCGAATATCTTAAATTCACGATGTTTTATTATCTTTTATCAGCTTTTTGAAAGGATATTTTTATGCTTAAATTTTTCGCCCAGCTTCTCGTCGGAGCTTTTGTTCTTGGAATAACCTCAATTCCTGCTTTTGCGGCTGAGGGAATGTGGACTTTCGACAATATACCCGTAAAGGCAATTAAGCAGAAATACGGCTTTGAGCCCACACAGGAATGGATTGACAACGTGCGTCTTTCAAGCGTCAGGTTTAATGACGGCGGAAGCGGATCCTTTATAACGCCTACTGGTCTTGTCATAACCAACCATCATGTTGCGGTAGGTCAGCTTCAGAAGATGTCCTCGGAAAAAAAGGACTATGTCAAGGACGGTTTCTATGCTTCTTCTGTCGAAAAGGAAGTCCCTTGCAAGGATTTGGAGCTTAATGTTCTTGTTGATATGGAAAATGTCACGTCAAGGGTTCAGGCTTCATGCAATGGTCTAAAGGGCGGAGACGCTGTTAAGGCAAGAAAGGCTGAGATTGCCAAGATAGAAAAAGAGGGACTGAAAAAGACAGGGCTTCTTTCGCAGGTGGTTTCCCTTTATGGAGGCGGAGAATACTGGCTTTATTCATATAAAAAATATCAGGATGTCAGACTAGTCATGGCTCCTGAAAAGCAGGCTGCTTTCTTTGGCGGCAGCAGTGATAATTTCACATATCCCAGATATGATCTCGACTATGCCGTATTCAGGGTATATGAGAATGGCAAGCCTCTTGAAAATAAGAATTATATGAGAATGAATCCTGAAGGCGCAAAGAACGGTGAGCTTGTCTTCATAACAGGACATCCCGGAACCACCCTCAGGGATCTCACATATTCTCAGGTACTGTTCAACAGGGACGTAAAGTATCCGGTCAGACTTGATTCAATAGATTCGGCCCTTAAGGCTCTTTATGAATATTCGGCAATAGGTCCGGAGCAGAAGAGAAGGGCAGCCACCAATATTTTCTATCTTGAGAATTCAAAGAAGGCCCTTGGCTCGGAATATGAAGGCCTGAAAAAAGCTGAATTTACGGATATCCTCAAAAATAAGGAAGCCGAGCTTATTAAGAAGATTGATGCGGATCCTAAGCTTAAGAAGGATACGGGCAGCGCTTTTGAGGATGTCGAAAAGGCTATGAAGCTCTATGGAAGCAGGTATGAGAAGATTGCCTATTCATATATAGTCGGATACAGGCTTCCAAAGACGGCCTTCAGCATTGTGTTCTACGCAATGGAGACTGTGAAGCCTGACGGGGAAAGGATAAACGGATATCATGATTCGCAGCTTGAGACATGGAAATATGTAAACTTCTCTCCGGCTCCTGTCTATGATGATCTTGAAAAGGCAATGCTTAAATGCGAGCTTGAGGAAACTCTCAAAAAGCTCGGTCCGGATGATCCTGTCGTAAAAATCGCGCTTGACGGAAAGACTCCTGAAGCCCGGGCGGAGGAGCTTATATCCGGAACAAAGCTTAAATCCGTTGAATACAGAAAGCAGCTTGCTGAAGGCGGAATGGATGCTGTCAGAAACAGCGAAGATCCTCTTATTAAGTTCGCCCTTAAGCTTGCCCCTATAGTCCAGTCTAATATTAAATGGTCTGAAAAAAATGTCGAATCAGTCCTTGTTCCGGCAAAGGAAAAGATAGCCGCCGCAAAATTCGCAGTATACGGAAAGAGCGTATATCCTGATGCCACATTTACCCTCAGACTCAGCTATGGTGAAGTAAAAAATTACGAGATGAACGGCACGTTTGCTCCGCCTTACACGACATTCTACGGACTTTTTGACCGCTGGCTCGGATTTGGCGGCGAAGGTGACTGGACTGTTCCTGAGTCGATAAAGAAGAATGCTTCGAAGATCAATCTTTCGACTCCCTTAAATTTTGTTTCGGATAATGACATAACAGGCGGAAATTCAGGTTCTCCGGTCGTCAATGCAAAGGGAGAGGTTATCGGAGTTGTTTTTGACGGCAATATAGAGAGCCTTCCCGGAAGATTCGTTTACGATGAAAAGGCTAACAGGGCTGTTTCTGTACATGCCGGCGGAATCATCGAGTCAATGAAGAACGTATACGGAGCTGAAAAGCTTGTTAATGAAATATTAGGAAAATAATAAAAAGGAGGTATTGTAAATGAAGGTAAAGACAAATGCGACTCCCATGAATATAGATACTGAAGAGCAGATTTATAAGGATATACTTGCTCTCCCTAAAACCGATCTCCATTGTCATCTTGACGGTTCTCTCCGTCTTGATACCGTTGTCGATCTTATAAACAAGCAGGGAGGAATGTATCCGGTTGACAGAGAGCAGCTGAAATCGCAGCTTGTAATGGATGATATGATTTACTCTGCTGACAAGTCACTTGAAAGATACCTTAAGGCATTCGGCATCACTTGCTCTCTTATGCAGGACGAAGAGTCTCTTGAGAGAATTGCTTTCGAGCTTGCCGAGGACGCCGCAAATGAAAACGTAAAATATCTTGAAGTCAGATTTGCCCCTATACAGCACACAAATAACGGCCTTTCAATGGAGCAGATTACTTCTGCTGTCTGCAGAGGGCTTGCAAGGGCTGAGGAAAAGTATGACATAGTAACAGGCGTCATAATATGCGCAATGCGCCATTATGTCCCATGCGGAATAGAGGACAACCTTCTTAAATCCCTTCCTTATACGGACAAGGTTACCGCATCGGTTCTTATGGCTATAGAGACCGCCAAGCATGCGGTTGATATGGCAAAGCAGGATCATCTTATCGTAGGATCCGATCTTGCAGGCGGAGCGATTAACAATCCTGCTAAGAGGTATCAAGCCGCTTTTGATATTGTTACTGCCGGACATGTGCCGATCACCATCCATGCAGGAGAGGCTTTCGGACCTGAGAGCATACAGCAGGCTGTCGTTGACAATCATGCTAAGAGAATTGGACATGGCACGAACCTCTACAAAGACGAGCTTCTTATGACATTTGTAACAAATGAGAGAGTTCCGCTTGAGGTCTGCATAACAAGTAATCTTCAGACAAACATTGAGTTTACAAGGTATGAGGATCATCCTCTGAAAAAATATATGGAAAACAGACTGAGGACGACCATTTGCACTGATAACCGCCTTATGTCGAATACAACAGTGACTAAGGAGCTCTATATTGTCGCAAAGGCATTCAATATTGATATCGATCATATCAAGATTCTCATTTCCCATGGATTTAACAGTGCGCTTTACAACTGCTATTTCCCTGAATCGAACAATTCATATAAGGCTATGAGAAAGCTCAGATCCAGAGTAAATAAGGAATTGAATTACAGGGATGCCCTTGACAGTGTAAACGAATCATATAACAAGCGTTTCGAATAATATGCAGATTGCCCGTCGGCAAGACTTGCCGGCGGGCAATTGACGGATATAAAGAAAGTGTAGTCTGAAAATGTCAAAGCTGAATGTGCCTGGCAAACAGGCTGTCCATGCTACTTTTGAAGGAGCTAAGGCCGTTGCCCTGTCTCCGATTCAGGAGCTCAGAAGAACCGTAATGGCATGCCTTCTTTGGGAGAGCGGTTTTTATGAGTCCGGAAAGGATATTGCCGATCGCATAGCCTCTCTCGTTCCCTTGGTAAAGGAAACAGGCGATCTTGAAAAGACAGTGATTGAGGCAAGAAATGACATGCATCTCCGCCATGTTCCGCTTTTTCTCATAAGGGAGATGGCAAGGCATGATAATCATAAGGGAGCAGTTGCCTGTCTTCTTGAAAAGACCATACAGAGGCCTGACGAGCTTGCGGAGTTTATGGCTATTTACTGGAAGAATGGAAGATGCCCGATATCTGCTCAGGTAAAGAAAGGGCTTGCTGCCGCTTTCAGAAAATTTGACGAGTACCAGCTTGCAAAATACAACAGAAAGGCTCCTATAAGACTTAGGGATATTCTGTTTTTAGTCCATCCAAAGCCTGAAAATAAGGGACAGGAGGATATGTGGAGGAGGCTTGCGGAAAGCCGCCTTAATCCCCCTGATACTTGGGAGAGGGCTCTTTCTTCCGGATGCGGAAAGAAAGAGACTTGGACGAGAATGCTGTCTGAAAAAAAACTTGGCAGTCTGGCTCTTCTCCGCAACCTTAGAAATATGATGGATGCGGAAGTTGATTTTGAACTTATAAATTCGGCTATTCTTGCAATGAGTGTTGACAAGATTCTTCCTTTCCGTTTTATAGCGGCGAAGCAGTCGGCAGAAGAATTTGCCCCTGCCCTTGAAAAGTCTATGCTTAAGTCTCTTGAAGGGACAGCAAAGCTTAAAGGGAGAACTATACTTCTTGTTGACGCCTCTGGATCGATGTATTCGTATGTCTCTTTCAGGGCTGCAATGTCACGTTTTGACGCATCTCATGGTCTTGCCGTACTTCTCAGGGAAGTATGCGAAAATGTCTCGATATATACTTTTTCCGAATATATAAAGAAGGTTAAAGACGCCAGAGGCTTTGCACTTGTCAGTAATATATCCGCATCACAGCCTGCCGGAGGCACGAAGCTTGGGAAGGCTGTCGAATTTATAAACAAAAATGAGGACTATGACAGGATTATCGTTCTGACTGACGAGCAGACGGAGGATGCTGTTCCTGATCCTAAGAAGTCCTTGGCTTATATGATAAATATTGCATCCAGTGCAAATGGGGTTGGGTATGGCGCTTGGACGCATATTGACGGATGGTCGGAGTCCGTCGTTAAATATATATCCGAAATGGCAAAGGAATTTTAATTTTTAAATGAAGAAAACAGTGCTTTTTTTATCCCTTGAGGATGTTATCGCTGCCGGGGGCGCGGATATGGATTCCGCAGTCAGCGATATTCGCAAGGCTTTCCTTCTCTTTTATGAAGGCAAAATAGTTAACCCTTTAAAAACAAGCCTGAAGAGTCCTTTCTCTGAGCTTGAAAGTTCTGCGGGTCTTGTCAACTGCATGCCTGCTTATGTGCATACAGATGGCGGAAATGACATATTTTCATGTAAAATTCTTGGGGCAATGCCTGATAATGTTAAGCTCGGACTTCCAAGGGCGACAGGGCTGATTGTTCTTTTTGATGCTGAAAGAAAGACTCCTGAGGCAATTATTGATGCTCAGGTTATAAGCGCTATGAGGACGGGGGCCGTTTCATCGCTTGCTGCCGAGAAGTTCATGCCTGAGAATATTGATTCGATAGCGCTTGTCGGTGCCGGCGTCAATATGAGGACGCAGCTTATGGGGATTTCAAAGGCAAGACCTTCAATAAAGAGGGCTCATGTTTTCTCAAGAGCAGCAAGCAAGTATGATTTTGCAGAGAAAATGTCTGCGAGATTAGGCATAGAGGTTATTCCTGAGACTGATTGCGCAGAGATGGTCAGGAATTCAAGGGCGGTCGTAACCTGCCTTCCTAACATCACGTCTCCAGTTGTTAAAGACGAGTGGATTGGCGAAAAGGGCATGACCTGCTTTAATATTGGCTGTTATGAGATGGAGACTTCAATATTGGCAAGGATGGACAGGATTGTTGCCGATATGTGGGAGCAGGGGAAGCACAGGGGAGCCCAGACGCATGCGAAAGCCTTCCTTCAGGGGGTAATCACTGAAAGCAGGATCGAGGATCTTGCTCCGGTTCTTGCAGGAGAAAAGCCTGGCAGGGTATCTGAGGATGAAAATATATTTTTTAATCCTACAGGTCTTAGCTTTGAGGATGCCGTTGTTGCTGACAGAATATACAGGACGGCTGTGTCACAGGGGATAGGAAAAGAGCTTGTTCTTTGGAATGACAGTTCCTGGATATAGTATATAATATTGTGATTGTTTAACATGATTAGGCTTGGAGGGGGTTTATGGATAAGATAGCGGTGCTTATACCATGCTATAACGAGGAAAAAACTATAGAAAAGGTTGTTAAAGATGCCATAAAGGCTCTTCCAGACGCTGTTATATATGTTTATGACAATAATTCAAAGGATAAGACCGCTGAATTGGCTGAGAAAGCAGGAGCTGTAGTCAGGCATGAATATGTTCAGGGAAAAGGTAACGTCATCAGGAGGATGTTCAGGGAGATTGATGCCGAATGTTATATTATGATTGGTGATGACACTTATCCTATTGAATCTGCTCCTGAAATGGTTAAATGCGTTATTGAAAGACATGCTGACATGGTTGTCGGGGACAGGCTGTCAAGCACATATTTTCAGGAGAACAAGAGGCCTTTTCATAACTTCGGGAATTCTTTGGTCAGGGCAAGCATAAATAAGTTTTTCGGGTGCAACATAAAAGACATAATGACGGGCTTCAGGGCTTTCAGCTATGACTTTGTCAAATCCTTTCCTGTACTTTCCGGAGGCTTTGAGATTGAGACTGAAATGACTATTCATGCGGTGTATAATAACATGCAGATTGAAAATGTCGTAATAGAATACCGTGACAGGCCCGAAGGCAGCGTCTCTAAGCTTAATACATATTCAGACGGTTTTAAGGTGCTGTTTACTATTTTTAACCTGTTCAGAAATTATAAGCCGCTTGCCTTTTTCGGAGGTTTTGCCCTGCTTTTATGCCTTCTCTCAATAGGCTTTGTCATACCTGTAATAATGGATTATGCGACGACAAGGCTCGTGTACAAGCTTCCAACATTTGTAACATGCGGATTTGTTATGCTGGCGGCGATACATTCGTTCTTCTCAGGCCTGATTCTTTCAAATCAGGCAAAATCTGACAGACGAAGCTTTGAAATTTTCAGAAATCTGATTCATGAGTCAAAGAAGAGGCTTCTTAATAGATAGCGTTCAGGCTGTTTTTCCCGATTTAGAGCATTGAATTATAAAAAAGCTCTTGGCACAATGCCAAGAGCTTTTTTGTTATAATCTTATTTTAGGAGGCAGAGCTTTCTTTTGAAGAGCTGCTTGATGAGGCGTTGTCGCTTGGCTTGTTTTCAGATACCTGTTTTGAGAGATCATAATTATTGCCTTCGCCGCTTACTTTATTGTCTCCCCTGAGGGTCAGAGTGCTGTCATTTTTTTCTGTTTTGACATTATTTGTTCCGCCGTTTATGACTGTCTGATCCTTATCTGTTTCCTTGGATATGCCTATGGAATTGGAGTTTCTGCCTGTGTTTATGTCGTTTTTTCCACCGTTAACAATAATTGAGTCTTTCCCGCTTCCTGCTGTGACATCGTTTTTGCCGTCATTAATTTTTAATGTGTCGTTTCCTCTGCCGGTATCGACTTTATTGTTTCCGCCGTTAATTACGACTTCATCGTTGTCCTTTGTGGAGGGAGTTATAGGGTTCATGTTAGTCCCTATTATATTGGGATTGATGTAGGGCCTTGGGTTTATGCCTCTGTCATTATCAAAAATGCTCTCGTTTCCGGTTTTTATATCATTGTTACCGTCTTCTGCATATACATAGTCATTGCCGTTCCCTGTATTTACTTTGTTATCGCCGCCGTAAATATATGCGCTGTCTTCTCCGTCGCCTGTTTTTACTTTGTTATCTCCGCCAAATACTACAACGCCGTCATTGCCATCGCCGGTATTTACATTGTTTTTGCCGTCATTTACGATTACAAAATCATCGCCGTCTCCGGTATCGATGTCATTGACTCCGCCATGAGTAACAACGCTGTCATCGCCGGCTCCTGTTTTTATGCTTGATGAATCGGCATTAATGTCTATGTCATTGTTGCCGTCTCCTGTCTGGATGTTTACTCTTTCAGCATCCTCTGCGGTTATGTCATTGTTTCCGTTTCCTGTTGTGACGATGCTTCTGCCGTTTCCGAGATCTATCTTATTGTCGCCTTCTCCTGCCTCTATGACTGTCGTCGCGTCGATTCCTGAGAGATCTATTTCGTCATTTCCGTCTCCGGCATTGATTTTTACTCCGTTTCTGAGCTCTTCCTTGCTGTATGTCTGCTCTTCGCCGTTTACTGTGAATGTGACGCTTCCGTCTTCATTTGTTCTTGCTGTGATTTCGTCTTCTCCATCAGTGCCGTTGATTTCAATCATTTCTTCCAGCATTTCTTCGGACATTGTGAAATCATCGCATTCCTGCTCAAACTGCTGCCATTCTTCGCTTGTCTTGCCTGTTCCGCCATGAAGCTTATCTTTGAGATCTTCGATATTGGCATCCGCTTTTTTGCCTGCGAGCTGCGTGTCAAGAGATATTTTTCCGTTTTGGAGAAGTTCGAGCAGCTCCTGCATCTCTCTGGCTCTCTGAAACTGCTCTATGTAGTTGGATATGCCCATAAGATTAGAATAATCCATTTTTAATGCTCCTTTAATTTTATTTTATAACCCTATACTATTATATGTCATATTTTGTTTTGTTTATATTAAAAAAATGTTAAATATGTTGCTTTTTTTCTTGTATTGTTGCATGTTTGTTTTTTTTGTGGAAATGTCTGTGTTTGAATGGTTTTGACAGGCTTATTGTATTTTTATAAGTGTCTTGTTAATGTTCTTTATAAAAAAAAGAGGCATAATTTAATGCCTCTTAGCGTTCAATTAATATCTTGTTCTTTGATCTATGCCGAGATCTTTTCTGAATGCGTTTTCAGTAAGAAGCTCCGGATTTGCGGATGTTTTTGTTCCGTCAGGATGCTTTGTCTCTATTCCGCCCGGTATCGGCAGACCTACTGCCTGATGCTCTGCTGCCTTTACGAGGGTGCCGTCTTTTCTTTTAAGCATGCCCGGCTGCATTGTTCCTGTGACGTCGTTATATGCATGGACTCCTTCATGGAAAAGCACTGTTGACGGAGGAGCGGTATTTTCGCCCTGAACAAGTGAGAATGACGGATTTAGTAATATTTCAGCATCGCTTCCTTTGCCTCTTTTGCCTTTTTCGCTTACGTACTTGTCCTCATAATGTTTGGATGTCGCACTTGCATATCCGTTGGCATCTCCAGTTTCCTTTATGGATGTTTTCTTTTTAGCCTTATCAAGCTCGGAGAGAAGCTTGGTGCCGCTTTCAGTGCCCTTATATGTCTCAATGTCTGATTCTATTCTCATTTTGAAAGCGTCATCGCCCTCTATTTTTATTGAAGATCCTAATGAGGACTTTGCATCACTGTCGTAAAGGCTTATGTCGGCTCCTTCTGCTTTTATATTTTTTCCGTTTCCGTCATCTATTATTTTTCCGGATCCTGATGTTTCTATTTTATCATCGCCTTTTCCGCCTGAGATTATATTTTTACCGCTTCCCGCTTTGATTTCGTCATCGCCTTTTCCGCCGTCAATATAATTTTTGCCATTTCCTGCGGTGATTTTGTCATTGCCGTCAAGACCGTATATTACGTTATTTCCGTTACCGGCAGTGATTGTATCTGTTCCTGCTCCGCCTTGTATATAGTTGTTGCCGTTACCGGCTTTTACTGTGTTTTCTCCGTTTCCGGCATATATTTTTGTATTTCCGTTACCTGTTGTTATTGAATCGTTGCCGTTACCTGTATGTATTGTTCCGGATGCATTGCCTATTTCTATTGTATTATTGCCGTTACCTGCGACTATAGTGTTATATTCGTTTCCGTCAGCTCCGGCAGAAATGGCATTGTCGCCGTTACCGAGAGATATGTTTGTCCTGTATGATCCTACGGCCGTAACGCTGTTATTCCCGTCTCCTGCTTTGACTATGTTTCTTCCATAGCCTAAATTTATATCGTTATCGCCTTCTCCGGCATTTATAATAAGAGTTGCTCCTATTGATGAAAAGTCTATTGAGTCGTTTCCGTCTCCGGAGCTTACTCTGAAGCCGTTCATTGCCTCTTGGCTGTCATATACGGTTTCTTGACCGTTGACGCTTACTGTTATGCTTCCGTCTTCATTGCTCCAGGCTCTTATTGCATCGTCTCCGCCTGTTCCGGTTATCTGGTTCATTGCATTGGCTATTTCCGGAGACTGTATATATTCGTCCGTGCTTTCCATAGCCGTCTGAATATCTGTCAGGGTTGTATTTGCAGGCCCGTAATTATTGTTGGCTATTGCTGTTTTTTCGTACTCTGCGATTTTCAATGCATTTGGCTTTTGTATCGCAATATTATTCATGTTTGAGAGTATGCTGGAAAAATTCATGTGCTGTCGTCTCCTTGATGGATATTTTATTATAATTATCACGTTTTACCTGATTTTAGTCAAGTCTTAAAAATAATAACAGTCCGTCTTTAAATGCTTACGCAAATTCGGTGGATGTGACTTATACACCATGTCTAAAGCCAAGGGTGTATAAGGCACAATTGATAAGAAGCTAAGGATTCCCCGTGTTTTTGTTCCATTCGGATGGCAAATCTTTATTTAATGAGGTTTATCAGCTTGCTGTATGGCCTTTTCTCGTTGCGGCTGCCTTCATTATTACTTCGGCAAGTAGGGAGGGGTTATGCCTGATTTTTTTTCCTGTCTCTCCAAGGACCGGAGCTTCTATAACTTCGGCTCCCAGTTTTTTTATTTCTTCCGTATCCGGAATTACGAATACTGAGCCTTCTTCCTTATATTTGCCGTCATTGTCGGCCGGTATTTCAGTATTTATAATAACAGCATCCGCAATGCCGTTAATTGAGTTTTCATATAATGCTTTTAAATGATCTGACGCCTTAAATTTTGATGTTTCTCCGCTCTGGGTCATTATATTGCATACATATATTCTGAAGGCTTTTGCATTTTTGATTTCTTCGGAAATTCCGTTGACTTTCAGATTAGGAAGTATGCTTGTATATAGCGAACCCGGCCCTAAAATTATCAGATCGGCTTCTTTTATGGCATGTATGACTTCCGGAAGAGGCTTGCATTTCTCCGGCTTCAGGTAAACTCTTTTTATATCTCCGTTTTCCTTAGGTATTGACGATTCGCCCTCTATAATTCTGCCTGAATTCATTTCCGCGCACAGTACGGTATTTTCAAGAGTGGATGGATATACCTTTCCTTTTATGCTTAGGATATCTCCGGACATTTTTACCGCTTTCTGGAAATCATCTCCGGCTATATTGTTCAGCGCTGCCAAAAAAAGATTTCCGAAGCTGTGACCTTCGAGTCCGCTTCCAGATTCAAATCTGTATTGAAACAGGGAGGAAAGGGTTGATTCGTCATTTGACAGGGCTACAAGACAGTTTCTTATGTCCCCTGGCGGCAGCATTCCGAAATCTGTCCTAAGTCTTCCTGAGCTTCCGCCGTCATCAGATACTGTAACTACTGCGGTTATATTGTTTGTGTATGCTTTTAGTCCCTTCAGGAGAGTTGACAGGCCTGTTCCGCCGCCTATTGCTACGACTTTTGTGCCCATATCCAGTTTTCTTTTTTCATATATTACTTCGACAAGCTTTTTGCTTTCATAGGGCACAATCACACTGTATATTGATTGAAACAGCCTTTTGTTTGACATAAGCATAAGATATATTCCGGCTGTGCATATTGCTATGTCAATCCAGAAGGATGATATTTTCACCTTGAATATTGACATAAGAAAGTCTCTTATTGCCAGTTCGGCTGTTACTGCTGTTCTTGCATCTATGAGAAGAAAGAAGCCGAAGACGAATATTATTATGCCTGAGCTTGAAAGAAATATCCATCTTTTAACTTCCATTCCAGGAGAAAGCCATTTTTTGATGCTGTCGAAAATGTTTTTGAGATATATCATTTTCTTATGCTAATATTTTATTTCCCTGTATTCCGCATAAGCCCTGTAGCCGGCCTCTTCAAGCGACTTTGCCAGCTCGTTTGCAATGACTACGGATCTGTGCTTCCCTCCTGTGCAGCCGACTGCAATTGTCAGGTTTGATTTGCCTTCCCTTATATATTTAGGAATCAGGTATTTATTGAATTCAAGAAACTTTCCCAGAAATTCTTTTGTCTCTTCAAATTTTAGCACATATTCCTTTACAGGGGCATTGTTGCCGGTAAGATGGCGCAAATCCTCTATGTAGTATGGATTTGGCAGGAATCTTACGTCGTACACGATGTCAGCGTCAAGCGGGACTCCGTATTTGAATCCGAAAGCAACCACAGTTATATTTAAAGTGTTTACCGTGCTGGCTGAAACTCCAGCTGCGGATACGAGCTTTAGCTTAAGCTTGTTTGGAGCAACATTTGAAGTATCTATTATTTCGTCTGCCATTCCTCTTATTTCTTCAAGAAGCTTTCTTTCGTATGTTATGCCGTCGAGAAGCCTTCCTTTGGGGGCAAGAGGATGCCTTCTTCTGCTTTCGCTGAATCTTCTTACAAGTATTTCGTCTGATGCTTCAAGAAAAAGGATTTGGCAGGAGAATCCGCATTCGGGTATTTCCATGAGCGCGCTCTGCAGCTCTTTAAAGAATTTCCGTCCTCTGATGTCTATGACAAAGGCGATCCTGTTCATATCTGATGAAGCGCAAAGCTGCACGAATTTAGGAATAAGGGCAGGCAGCAGATTGTCAACACAGAAATAGTCCATATCCTCAAGACATTTTAGGCATAGGCTTTTGCCTGCTCCAGAAAGGCCGGTTATAACGAGAATGCTGCCCGGATTTTCCGGAAACGCCTGTTTTTCCTGTCTTGCTTCCTTTTCGTTTATTTCTTCCATAATATCACCTCTCTTGGCATTGCCTCAAATTATTAATATTATTAATATTATTAATTCATCTGGGGCTTTTTCCCTTTTGATTTCAGCCTTGCTTACTTAAAAAAGCTCTTATATTAATTAATGCAAGGGAAAAAGCGGTAAAAAAGATAATTATTTGAAAAAATATTTTTTTGGTGGTTTGAAATGCCGTTATTTGAATACAGGGCCTATACACAGGCTGGCAAGACATTATCCGGAATTATTGATGCGCAGTCCAGAAAGCATGCGCATGAAAAGCTGAAATCCAAAGGTCTTTTTCCTCAGGAGATAAGGGCTGACAGCAGCATTATTTCTGTTTCTGCCATAAATTCCGAGAGGCTGTCTTTTGCGCTTATGCAGCTTGCTTCTCTGTTGAAGGCTGGAATTCCTATAATAAAGGCTATCGAGTCCGTTGTCTCACAGGTTGAATCAAAAGATATGGGCAGGGCTCTTGTCAGAGTAAAATCATTAATCGAGGAAGGGAAAAGCTTTGCTTCTGCCGTTGAAGAGGTTAATGTTTTTCCGCCGCTTCTGGCAAAGATGGCTGCTGCCGGAGAGGCGGTTGGCAATCTTGAGCTTATTCTTGAAAAATATGCCGGTTTTTTGGAGAAGGAATCGGAATCTGCAAAAAAAATAGCGGGAGCCATGGTTTATCCTTCTGTGGTTATGACGGCCTGCGCTGTTCTGATACTGTTTGTAATATCATATATAACTCCTGTAATTTCCGGTATATTTGATTCTTTTGGCAAAGAGCTTCCTTTTGTCAGTAGAATTGTAGTGGCTTTTGGCTTTTTTATAAAGAATAACATTTTAGCCATTATTATTTGTCTTGCAGGAGGGATTTTATGCTTTATCAGGCTTGTGCCTAAGAAAATAAAGGATGCCTTAAAGCTGTCAATGCCCTATGCAGGAAAGGCTTATAGGATGATGATGTATTCCCGATGGGCAAGGACTCTTGCTCTTTTGCATGGAGGAGGCGTTTCTCTTTTGAAAGCCTTAGAGGCTGCAAGAGCCGTTATAGACAATGAGGAAATCGAGAAGGAGCTTGCCGCTGCCGAAAGGGATGTTGAAAAAGGCAAATCATTGTCTGTGGCTCTTTGCCGTTATTTTCCGGCTCTTATAACGAATATGGTGGAGACCGGACAGCAGACAGGAGAGCTTGAAAAAATGCTTAATTCTGCCGCAGAATTTTATGAAAAGGAAGCTGACAGGAGAATATCCGTCTTCCTTAAGATGTTTGAGCCTGCTATGATTATTGCTTTAGGTCTTATTGTCGGATTTATTGTTATATCCGTACTTATGCCTATTTTTGAAATTAATTCTCTTGTAAAATAGCTCCTGCAGGCAGGTTAAGCAGGAAAAACAGATAGGGAATAAGAATTTTTCAATTTGATAATTTTACGAATCGAGGCTTTTTTATGTTTGATTCTTTAATGCAGCTGCTTCCTGTCAATATGGATAAACTTGAAAAGACAAAAGATGTGGCTGGACTGAAAAAAATACTTGTTACATATAAAGACAATGACAAGAGGATGAAAGCCGCTTATGCTCTTGGGAGAATCTCTGGAGATGCTGCAGAAAGCGCAGAGGCTGTTCTTGTTGATTTTGCCCGCAATGAGTCAAACGGCGAGCCTATGAGGATACACTGCATTCTCAGCTTGGGCAAACAGCAGACTGAAACCAGTGAAGACGCTCTGATAAGCTTTTTATCCGATTCTTCTGAAGATATAAGGGCTGAAGCTTTAAAATCCTTATCGGATTTTGAAGAATAATCCGATCAAAACTGTTGCAATTAAAA
>JAKSUM010000020.1 GCA_024409025.1 bacterium
TTAAACACATTTGCACATATTTGTCAATCAATATAATTACTTAACAATTTCTCCTGCAAAAATTCAATTAATTCTTTCTGTTTACTATGACCATGGAAGGTCTTATTATCCTTCTGTGAAGCTTGTATCCTTTGAGAAGCTCCCTTATTACGGTTTCATCGTCAAGCTCCTCATTGTTTTCAATCTGTATTGCCTGATGCATCTGCGGATCGAATGGCTGGCCTACAGCTTCTATGGGCTTCAGGCCTTCCTTCTCGAGCATTGCCCTTGTCTGTTTGTTGACCATCTCAAGGCCTTCCTTAAGCGCCTGATAATTTTCGCTTATTGCGGAAGCCTCTATTGCCCTGTCAAAATTATCTATGATTGGAAGGAATTCCGAGATAATCCTCTCTGCCGAATATTTTTTTGCTTCAGCTGCTTCTGCTTCCTTTCTCATGCGGAAGTTGTCGAAATCTGCGTACATCTTTTTGAGCTTTTCTTCAAGCTCTGCGATTCTTTCATCCTTTGCAGCTATTTCAGCTTTTAAGGCTTCTGTTTCCGCAGCCGTCTCGTCTGCCGCTTCAGGCTCTGCTGCTTCCTGGATTCCTGCGTCTTCAGCCGTCTCCAGAACTTCGTCCTTCGGCTCCATATTTTTTCCTCCCTGCGATTGTATTATCTTTAACTTCGTTCATATTATATAAGTTTAGTCTGATATTGTCAAGTCTTTTTATATTTATTTTTAAACTTTTCTAAAATAAACAATGAAGATACATTATTAATGGCATGAATATGGAGGAATAAGGCTTCTGTTGGAAAAAAGAGAAGGTTGCCTCAAATTATAAATGAAAGGAACATTTTATATATGAATTATACTATAGGCGTAGATCTCGGAGGAAGCCATGTCGCATGCGGATGCGTCAGTATTGACGGAGAGATTACGGGATATTCCGAAAGGCCTGTTGACAGGACCGCATCCCCTGAAAAGATAATATCCGAGGACGTATGCGGAGTAATCAGAGACTGTCTTGAAAAGAATGCCGCAGTAAGGGACGGCATAAAGGGAATCGGCATAGGGATCCCCGGAAGGACGGACAGCAAAAACGGCATATGCGTCTTTGCCCCTAATCTCGGATGGAGGGATGTCAATGTCTCAGAGCCCGTCAGCAGGGAGTTCGGGCTTCCGGTCTTCATTCTTAATGACGCAAGGGCTATGGCTGTCGGCGAGAAGCACTTCGGTAACGGCAAGGGATGCGATAATTTTGTCTGCATAGCCGTTGGAACAGGAGTCGGAGGCGGAATCGTTGCCGGCGGAAGGCTTCTGCTCGGCGCAAATGAGGCTGCGGGGGAAATCGGCCATATAACGGTCGAGCCTGAAGGCCCCGTATGCGGATGCGGAAATCATGGATGCGCCGAGGCTCTCGCTTCAAGGCTTGGAATCGTCAAGAGGGCGGAGAATGCCATTGACGCAGGTGCCGAGACAATACTTGCAAGGGAAAATCTCTCTTCAAAGGATATTTATGATGCGGCCGTAAAGGGCGACAGGCTTTCCCTTAAGATATGGGAGGATACGGGCATATATCTCGGCAGGGCTATTGCCAATATAGCAACGACAGTAAATCCCGAAAGAATTCTTTTCTCCGGAAGAGTCTCCAATGCATGGGAATTCTTCCTTCCTGCCCTCAAGAAGGAGCTTAAGGAAAGGGCAAGGATGGTTCCTGTCGAGAAAATGGAATTCATGAAGGCAAGATTTGAAGACAATGCCGGAATCGTCGGAAATGCCGGAAGGGCATTCGAATGCCTTGGACTGCTTAAATAAGGCGTAAAAAGCAGCTGGCAGGCAAGAAAAATTATAAAAAAAGCCCCGCATAAAGCGGGGCTTTTTTTGTTCCCTGTTTTCAGGACGCAGCTTAGTCGCCGCCTCCGGTAATGCTGAAAAAGAGCCAGCAGAGTAGGATGAATCCGAGTACTACCAATGTTACCTTTAGCCAGTCTACGGGCTTTTCTCCCGCTACCTTTCCTGTCTGTCCGTTTACCATGAAATTGTATATCTTATCCTGGAATTTAAAGGATGACAGCCATATCGGGAGCAGCAGGTATTTATACTTCAGGTTGAAGTATTCCGTGTCGAAATGGCTTACCCGCGCATGATCGGCATGGTGAACCTGACGGATTCTTTCGCATATCTTGTCTTCAAGGACATCATGAATTCTCTTTTTGCCATGGACATTCCATCCGTCCTTAAGACCTACAGTATATTTTTCCGCCACATATCCGGCTACATATTCAGGCTTATAGTGCTTGCAGTGCTCCGTGTCAAAAGGCTCGAGCTCCTTAAGCATGTTCTTGTTGTATCTGTTTGATGCGCATACGGGCAGATCGTCAAAGAATTTTCCATAATGCCCTGAGACCTTATGCCAGTCGGTTACTGTTCTTGTTGTATCGCCGTCTTTTACCTTTCTGTCAATTCCGTATTCGCCTCTGTACTGAGAGTATGTGTCGACATCGAATGTCCAGAATGGGATGTATACTCCCTTGAAGCTGCTTGGCTTTGCCTTCTTCTTTGCCTGCTCCGGACAGAAAAAATCTCCTTTAAGCCACTTGCTGAAATTTTCTCCGGCCTTCTTGAAATCTATTACAAACGGGCATACACCGTCAGGAGCCATGCCTGTGCCTTTGCTTTTCTCCTCCATTACCTGATTGGAGCCGCAGTATGGGCATTCGTTTGCAAGCTGGTTTGAGTCATATACTGATTCTGCTCCGCAGGATTTGCATATGATTGACTTCTTTTCCGCTCCCCAGTCGCTGTTTTCAAGTGTTTCCGCCTTATCGAAGTCCTTTTCGTTTACCCTTGTCTGCTCTTCCTTTGTTACTGGGATTTGCTCTTCGTGTCCGCAATAAGGGCATGCGAGCGTGCCGTTGCCAGGATTGAAATCCATAACTCCGCCGCAGGAAGGGCATTTTTTGTCAGTTTCTTTTTTTGTTTCTTCCCGCTTGGGCTCGTTCTCTTCCATTTAAGTTATGCTCCTTATATTAGACAAAAGAATTGTTTCCGCATTCGGGACAGAATTTTGGGGCTTTTGATTTGTCCTCGGGCTCCCATCCGCAGTTTGGGCATTTGCATGCGATGGCTGCAGGCTGGGGCTGTCCGCACTCGGCGCAGAATTTGCCTTTGTTGACGGCTCCGCAGGAGCATGTCCATTCTGCCTTTGGAGCAGGCTGGGGCTTTCCGCATTCTGCGCAGAACTTGCCTTTGTTTACGGCTCCGCAGGAGCATGTCCATTCTGCCTTTGGAGCAGGCTGGGGCTTTCCGCATTCGGCGCAGAATTTGCCTTTGTTTACGGCTCCGCAGGAGCATGTCCATCCCTGTGCCGCAGGCTGCTGTGTCTGCTGGGGCTGCTGGGGCTGCCTGTAGAAATCGTTGAGATTAAAGCTGCTGCCTCCTCCGGCCATGTTCATTGCCATGAATCCGTTAATTGCGCCGTTTGTGTTCTTTGCCGCATTTACCATTGCTTCTGCCTGAGCACTGGCAAGAGTTGCCCCTACCATGCTTGGATCCCTTAAGGCGGCGCGTTTCTGGAATTCCTTTATTGTCGCTTCGTCTTCTTCGGATGCCTTCATTGAGCTTACGCCGAAGGATACGATTTTGATTCCTCTGAGTTCATTCCATCTTTTTGAAAGGACTTCGTTGAGCGCGTCAGCAAGCTCCATTGTGTGTGCGGGTATGGAGCTGTATCTTATGCCCATCTCTGAGATTTTCGCAAATGCCGGCTGAAGGGCTGTCATAAGCTCTGTTCTCATCTGTCCCGTGAGCTGTTCTATAGTGTATTCGCTCTCTACGTTTCCTGAGACGTTTTTATAGAAAAGGAGCGGGTCTTCAATTATTATGGAATATTCTCCATGGCAGCGGAGGGATACGTCTATGTCAAGACCAGTGTTTCTGTCAAATACTCTGAAGGGTACAGGATTAGGGGTTCCGTACTTGTTTCCGGTGATTTCCTTCCTGTTGAAGAAATATACTCTCTGATCCTTTGCAGCTTCTCCGCCGAATGTGAATCTCTCCCACATTTTGCCGAATGTGGCTTTTACCTTGTCGCCTAAGCTGCCTGAATCAAAAAGACTGGGTTCGCTGGATCTGTCCCATACGAATTCACCGGGATCGCCTGAGTAATCTACGATCATGCCGTTTTCCACTATGATCATGAACTGACCTTCGTTTACGGCAATTACGGAACCGTTGCTGATGATGTTGTCATCATTCTTGTTTCCGCCTCTTTTTACTTTTTTCTCTCCCTTGCTTACAAGCACGTTGTTCGGCATGGATTCGCAGTAGAAATATTCCTTCCACTGATCGTTGAGAGTGCCTCCTACGGCGCCCATGACTGCTTTAATTAAACCCATTGCATTTCTCCTTTCGATAAGTAAGACATAATGGCGTATTGTCGCTGTTTGTAGCAATAATATTTCAAAATATTACTGCTTAAATCCTGCACTGATTCTTCTTTGTTTGCCCCTGCATGATTGATATCCCCCATAATATTAACATTCCTGTAAAACTATCCGTCTTAAAGTTATCTTTTTTTTAACAAATCGTTAATTGCCAAAAAATCCTTTAGCAATTATTATATTATCAGAAAAAGAAACAAAAGCAGACGAGGACATAATAATGAATATATCAGGAGAATATCGCCCTTCGCCTATGCAGCCGCAGCAGTCTAAGGCTGCCTCTTCAGACAGCTCCATAACAGGATCTATCAAGGATAATATCGGCGATTTAATAAATTCTGAAATTTATGGCGATAAAATCGACATCGATCTCTCCCACGAGTCCTACAAAGACATATCAATGAAGGATGCCGCAAAGACTTTAGGCTACTTCACCCAGAAGATGGAAAGCGAAGGCTTCCCATGGGAGCTTTATAAGCCGGAAGATACAGGTATAAAGCATAAAAAACAGATAAGTGAGATGGAGGCCCTGAACAGGCTTAAAAAAGGCGAGGAAGTCATCTTCCAGCCGATGAGAAGCCTCAATCTCTCGCTCGATTCCGATAACCTCTCGGCAATATCCTCTATCGGAGGGGAATCCATGCAGCCTATAGGAGATGTTGCAGGAAAAGCTGAGGCGGCGAATGTTTCAGGAAAGATGGGAATAGATGTTAAAAATGGCGAGCCCATCACAATAAAGAGCTTTGGCGAGATGAAGCTTCTCAGCGAGCTCTATAATCCGGACATAAAGCCTGCAGAGGATGACAGCGTCGGACAGGCGGCAAATGCCCTTTCATTCTTCACGAAGACTACTCAGGGTTCCAGCAGGCCTTGGAGATTCATAAGCGCTGAAAATTCAAACAGCGTGATTAGGACCATCAAGAATGTTATCACCAAGGCTGTTCCAGGCGCTATAGCCGGAGCAGTTGCCGGTCTTATGATTGGAGGGCCTATAGGACTTGTTGCCGGAGCAACAGGAATAGTAACGACATCTCTTATTTATGGAGCAGGAGCCGGAACCGCCATTACTGCCGCCAACGCAATCAAGAAGTCTGCAAAAGGGCAGGAAATGAGCTCTTATAAGGCTCTTGAAAATGTCATAAATGGCAAGCCTGTCATTCTTCAGGAGCAGAAGGCCAAGAGCATAAGCCTTCCTATTGTCGGCAATCTCACATGGTACACGGATTCCGGCAAGGGCTCGGTCGTTACAGGACTTGAAGAGCTTGAACGTTTCACGACGATGCAGAAACAGGAATAGCCAGGCATCCGGTTTTGGAGGTAGAGAATGGATTCTATAAATGCCTTAAATCATTTTTCATATATAGCCCCGCAGAGAGGGGCGGCCGCATCGCATGCGGCAAAAACAGAGGCTCCTTCACAGCCCGCAGCATCTTCTGACGGCTTTGAACGGGGAGCATCAATGGATTCTGTTATGAGCCAGACTGATGCCCTGAAGTTCCTTTCTTCTTCGGAAAAGGCTCATGGGATAAGCGATCCCGCCGTAAGGCAGTCTTCTTCCGGCTTTGGATTCGAGCTTAACGGGATCTCCAGCGCGTCTTTCTTCTATCTTGGGATATAGCGCTGGCATTGGTAGGAAAAATAATTAATATGCCGGGATATGGGCTTCTGTCCATGCCCGGCTGTTTTTTTCCGTGAAGGAAGAAGACCGTTAATTATAGAAATTTATAAAGCTTTATTTTTAATATTTTTTAAATCCGGGGTGAGCTTATTGTGGTTCCGCGCAGGTTTACGGTCAGAAAGGAATATTTCGGTTCGCTGGTGTACGACAGGGAGAGGATGGATTACATTCCCTTTGACGCCGAGGCTACCGCTGTTTTCAGGGAAACTGCGGCCGGTATGCCTATAGAAGAGGTATATTCGAAATTCTGCGCGCAGAAAAATTCCGAGCAGACCTTCAAGACCTTTGTCGCTCTCTGCCAGTCAATAGGCCTTCTTGATGAAAACGGGGTTTTCAGCGGAGATTTTATTGATAATCAGGCTTCCGAGGAGCAGAAGTGTCTTTCGGCTCCTTTAAAGGTTCATCTGCAGATAACAAACGAATGCCCGCTTAAGTGCCGGCACTGCTCTCAGGTGCACAGGGACCCTTCCCCAAGAGAGCTGTCTCCAAAGGATATAATGCATCTGATAGACGATCTTGCAAGGACCGGCGTAAAGGAGCTTGTCTTTGGAGGCGGAGATCCGTTCTGTAAGGAGGATCTTATAAGTCTTGTCGCATATGCGCATTCAAAGGGTATATCCCCTTCAATATCCTCATCTGGGCTTTTTGTAAGCAGGGCTGCTGCCAAGAAGCTTTCCGAAACGCCGCTGAAGCAGATAAGGATAAGCTTTGACGGCTCTTCGGAGAAGTCGTACGATTATTACAGGGGCAAGGGAACATACAGGAGGGCTGTAAGGGGAATAAAAACAATAAGGGAGATATTTTCCTGTCCGCTTGTAATACATTCCGTGATAATGAAGACCAATATAGGGGAGCTTCTGAGCCTCTTCAGGGCAGTCCAGAAGATGGAGGCGGATATCTGGTCAGTGGATTTCTTCAGGCCTCTGGGGAGCGCGTCGACTCTTTCCAATTTTGTGCTTTCTCCTGATGAGGCGGCGCTTGTCTGCAGGACATTGAGAAGATTTTCCGAGTCGTCAGATATAAAAATCAGGATTCCGGCATTCCCGAGAGGTTCTGCCGGAAGGAGGCTTTATGAGGGCTTCGGATGCGCTGCCGGAATAACCGGCTGTCATATCGATTCCGAGGGCAATGTGAAGCCATGCGGATTTTTCCCGCAGTCTTATATAGCAGGAAACATACGATCGGCCTCAATAAGGGATATATGGCTTTCAAGCTCCGTATTCCGTGAATTGAGGACCCTGCAGGGCAACGATTCATGCAGAACGTGCCCGTCATATTCATCCTGCAGGGGAGGCTGCAGGGCAAGATGTATATGCGGAGGGCTTTCTCCTGACTCCCGAGATCCGTTATGCCCTTATGCCGGAAGCTCTTCTGATTTGCAGTAGCGGATTAACGCGTCGGGATAATAATATTTTACTTACAGAAAACCATATAACAGAGCATACAGGATATTTTTATGAACGCCGTAAACAGAAAGACAAAAGCGCTTGAGCCTAGGAAGATGTTCTGCGCCATAAAGAAGAAGAAGGTAACCGTGCTGTTTGAATATTCGGATTATAGAAACAGGTACTTTAAGGGCGCTCCGGACACATGTTACTGCGAATGCATAATCTCCTGCTATAATGAAGGCGTCAGGTGCAGATACAGCGGAATAAGCCCGCTTTATCCGGATCCTCTGACCGCCGAGGAAATAAAATAACGGAAGGCTGATTCTGATTATGAATAAGAGATTTTTTAATATATGCGCCGTCTTATGCGTTCTCGCTTCCTTTGTAATGGCTGCAGGATGCTTTGATAATAAGAATAATGACGCTCCCAAGGCCGAGCCTGAAAAAAAATCTGAAGAGGTTCAGTATTATACAAACATGACTGTCGGATACAGGATTCCGATGTCTAAATCATGGGAAGTAAGGGAGTGCCCCGGAGCGGACATCATGATGATATGCAAGACTGGAACGTTCACTCCTGAGCCTGTAATGAATGTAATAACCGTCAAGACCAAGGAATATGACGTCTGGGATAAAAAGGCGCAGAAGGCAATCAAGGATCAGATAAACCCGAATATGGTCCCTGCTTCTGAGGAAAACATAACAGTCAGCGGAAAGCATGCCTACAGGCTTGTTTACGGTCTTGAGAATGAGAGCGTATCGATTATAATCAATCAGACGACTTTCTTTCATAACGGATTTCAGTTCATTATCACATGCAGGGCGCGAGAGACTGAGTATGACAGATTCAGCAAGATATTTGCTGACTACATAGATGAATTCATTTTTATGGAGCCTGCTGCGACATCCGGAGACGGCAATTCAAAAGACACTGACGGGAAGAAGGAAAAATAATGGGAAGATCCACTGAAAATCTTGAAAAGATAACTGAGAAAATTTCAGCCAGGTTTTCGCTTGTAAATGAATGCAGAGATGAGATACTCAAGGCCCAGAGAGAGCTTATAAGGGCAGCATCCCTTGCGATAAGGGCTCTGCACAGGGGGGAATTTGGAAAAGCTAAGGAAATTCTTGATGAAGCGGACAGAGCTGCGGCCGAAAAGGAGCCTCTGTTTGCCAAATGTCCTGAGCTTTATTATTCTGGATATTTTCTTGATGCACAGAAGGAGCTTGCTGAGGCAAGGATAACCTATGCCCTTATAGCAGGCGAGCCTGTCCCTGATCCGGACGAGCTTGGAATAGAGTATTCGGCATATGTAAATGGAATGGGAGAGGCCATAGGAGAGATCAGAAGATATATCCTTGACAGGATTAGGAAGGATTCTTTTGACGAGGGAGACGAGCTTCTCGATACGATGGAGGAATTATACTGCGTTCTCACCTCTCTTGATTTTCCTGATGCCATAACAAGGGGGCTCAGAAGAACTGCCGACATAGCAAGATCCATAATAGAAAAGACCAGAGGCGATCTTACTCAGAATGTGGCTCAGAAAAGGCTTTCCCAGAAGATCGACTCTCTCTCAAAGTAATGGACGTTTTTTCTGTTTCAGTACCTCTTGAGGCTGACGGGGCAAGGGCGGATGTTTTTCTTGCCGAGAAAGCCGGAATATCAAGGAGCAGGGTAAAGAAGCTTATGGATGAAGGCAGGATAACCGTAAACGGTCTGCCTGCGTCCCCGTCAAAAAAGCTTAAAGCCGGAGATCTTGCGGAGGCTGAGCTGCCTGAGCCTGAATCTATAGAGGCTTCTCCGGAAAATATCCCTATAGACATAATGTATCAGGATTCCTCAATAGCGGTAATAAACAAGCCAAGAGGCATGTCCGTGCACCCTGGGGCCGGAAGGTCAGGAGGAACGCTTGTAAATGCCCTGCTTTTCCATATAAAGGATCTGTCGGGTATCGGAGGCAGCGTCAGACCGGGCATTGTTCACAGGCTGGATATGAACACATCCGGAATTATAGTCATTGCAAAGAATGACGCATCCCATGAAAGGCTCTCCCAGATGTTTGAAAGGAGAGAAATAAAAAAAGAGTATTTCGCAATTGCCCATGGAACTCCGGATTCGTCCCTTCATGAGATTGACGCTCCTATAGGGCGCCATCCCAACAACAGGCTTAAAATGGCCGTTGCTGCCCATGGAAGGCCTTCCCTTACGCTTTGGAGGGCTGAAAGTATATTCAGAAATGCTTCTTTTATCCATGTGTGGCCAAAGACCGGAAGAACCCATCAGATAAGGGTTCATCTGGCTTATGCCGGATATCCGATTATGGGCGATTTCCTGTACGGAGCTCCGCCCAACCAGTGGGGGGCTTCAGTACAGATGCTTCATGCCGGCAGGATATCATTCGCCCATCCTGAGACAGGAAAGCTTATGGAATTTGAGTCTCCGCTGCCTGATGATATGGCGGAGATATTGAAAAAAATAAATTAAAGGAGAAATTGTTAAGTAATTATATTAATTGATAAATATGCATAAATGTGTCTAAATATACTCAAGAAGGTGTATTATGAACACATCTAATATCACAAATTATAAGCCAAAGGATTTTGCTG
>JAKSUM010000200.1 GCA_024409025.1 bacterium
GTAATGAAGATATTCCTTATGGAGCTTAAGCCGAGCCGCGTTGAGTATATCGTGGCTATGTGCGCTCTTTACAGGCCCGGATCTCTCGGTACCGGAATGGTAGACACCTTTATACAGTGCAGACATGGCCGTAAGGAGATAAAATACGCTCATCCCATGCTTGAACCGATCCTGAAGGAGACTTACGGGGTAATTGTATATCAGGAGCAGGTCATGCAGATTGCCAATGTTCTTGCCGGATATTCCATGAGCGAGGCCGATAATTTGAGAAAGGCGATGGGCAAGAAAAAAGTCGAGGTTATGGCTAAGGAAAAGGGACATTTCCTTGACGGCTGCAGGAAAAATAATATAGATGAGGCAGTATCTTCGCAGATTTGGGATTATATGGAGGGCTTTGCCAAATACGGATTCAATAAATCCCATACTGTCGCATACGGCGTGGTCGTATATTATACGGCATGGCTAAAGGTTAAATATCCTCATGAATATATGACCGCTCTCATGACCAGAAAAAGCGATGATCTTGAAAAGCTGAGCCAGCTTATTTCGGAATGCAAGAATATGGGAATACCTATTCTTCCTCCGGATATAAACGAGAGCGTTACTTTTTTTGACACTGACGCAAAATCAATAAGATTCGGTCTTAGCGCCGTTAGAGGAGTCGGAAGCAATATTGTTGACGATATAATCAGGATAAGGGAGAAGGCAGGCAAATTCAGAAATCTTGAGCATTTTCTAAAGGAAACATGCGGCGTTATAAACAGGAAGCTCTTGGAATGCTTCGCAAAGAGCGGTGTTTTTGATTCACTTGGGGTTACCAGACGTTCTGTTTCCGAGTCGCTTGATTCACTTGTGTCTTTTGCCGGAAGTACTAAAAGAGAAAAAATATCGGGACAAAGATCGCTTTTTGATAGTCCTTCCATTGATGACGATTTTTCTCTCTTCCAGATGAAGAAGCTGCCCGAATATCCTGATGAGCAGAAGCTTGAGTTTGAAAAAGAATATCTTGGGACATACGTTACAGGGCATCCTCTGGAAAGATTCAGGGATCTGTTCGATTCGGGCAGGATCGCATATTCATGTGCGGATCTTTCTTCTTGCAGAAACGGCGAAAGGGTGATGTGCGCGGGCCTTATTGTAAGGGTAAAAAATATAATAACAAAGAAGAATACGAATATGGCCAGCGGCGTTATTGAGGATTTTACCGGAAGTGCCGAATTCGTAATATATCCTAAGGCATTTGAGCAGTGCAGAAATTATATAAAGCAGGACATGCCCGTTCTGGTAAAGGGAAAGCTTGAAATCGAGGAACCCGATGATGCTCAGGGAGATGACGGAGATGAGGATGGAGTATCCGAAGTCCAGCAGAGAAGAAGAATACAGATAGTTGCCGAGGATTTCTTTCCTCTTGACTCTGCGGAAGCCGGAGGATACATAAGCGCAAATTCCGCTTCTGTAAGGAGGAGCGGCGTTCTTATTAAAATCACTCCTGAATCAAAGCAGAATCTGATAAAGCTGAAGGAGCTTGTTTCGGAAAATGGGGGAAACGTGCCTCTCTATCTTCAGATATCAACTCCGGGAGGCATTACGACCGTAGAGCCTCTTAAGATATACAGGGTAAACGGTAATAAGGATTTCATTGATAAGGCGGAAAAGCTTATGGGCGTAGGCTCTGCAAGCATTGTTAAATAAATGGATTCATATGAGATACTAAAAAAAGTAAGCACCGGAGAACTTTCTCCCGAGGATGGGGCAGAGCTTTTAAAGCGACAGGAATATGCCGATTTAGGCTTTGCCAAGATTGATACGGACAGAAAGCATAGAACAGGCGCTGCCGAGATTATTTACTGCGAGGGCAAAGCTGATGAACATCTTGCCTGTATATACAGGAGCATGATGAACGAATACGGTGAGGTTTTCGGAACAAGGGCTTCTAATAGCCAGTACATTGCCGTAAAGGAGTCCGTGCCTGAGATTTTATATGATCCGGTGTCTAAAATATTGAAATACGAGAAACAAGGCAAAGAGAAAAAGGGACTTGTCGCCGTATGCGCCGCAGGAACTGCAGATGTTTCCGTTGCCGAGGAAGCCTCACAGACTGCCGAGTTTCTGGGGTGCAATATTTCAAGGTTCTATGATGTGGGCGTCAGCGGGATACACAGGCTTATTTCCAATATAGATAAAATAAGGGCGGCAAACTGCGTGATTGCTGTTGCCGGCATGGAAGGCGCATTGGCGAGCGTTATAGGCGGCCTTGTATCCTGTCCGGTAATAGCTGTTCCCACATCTGTCGGATACGGAGCTTCTTTCGGTGGTCTTTCGGCTCTTCTGACGATGATTAATTCATGCGCAAACGGGATTGCCGTCGTGAATATAGACAACGGCTTCGGTGCCGGATTTATGGCATCCCAGATAAACCGTCTTGCAGTTAGGTGAGGTCTTTATGAATGTGGATTTGGAACAGAAATCAGATTATCTTAAAAGCCTAATAGCCGGACTGGAATCTGCGGCTGTCGCTTTTTCTGCCGGTGTTGATTCTTCTTTTCTCCTTAAGACGGCACACGGCGTGCTAGGGGACAGGTGCGCCGCCTTTACAGTCTCATCCTGCCTTACTCCCGAGAGGGAGATTAGAGAGGCTTCCGAGTTCTGCAGAGGCTATGGCATAAGGCATTTTATAATAGAGTCGGATCCGCTTAAAATATGTGGATTTGCTGAAAATCCTCCTGACAGGTGCTATATATGCAAGTCCGCGCTGTTCAGGCTCATTATTAGCGAGGCCGAGAAGGAGGATTTTAGATTTGTGCTGGAAGGCTCTAATGCCGATGATTCGGCTGATTACAGGCCTGGATTCAGGGCTGTCAGGGAATTGGGAGTTAAAAGTCCTCTTATTGATGCCGGATTTTCAAAGATTGAAATAAGAATGCTTTCGCAAATTGCAGGTCTTGATTCAGGAAGAAAGCCTTCTATGGCCTGTCTTGCCTCAAGAATTCCTTATGGTGAGATGATTACGTTAAAAAAGCTTTCCATGGCTTCAGAGGCTGAGGATTTTCTTGCGGAATGCGGTTTTGCAGGATGCAGGGTAAGGGTTCATGGAGGGCATCTTGCCAGAATTGAGCTTCTTGAGGAAAATATCGCCATGCTTGCTGACTCCGGACTTAGAAAGCGGATATCTGACGAGTTTAAGAAGATGGGTTTTCTTTATGTTTCTTTAGATATTGACGGCTATAGGACAGGAAGTCTTAATGAGGCTCTTTTTCTAAAAAAATGAAAGGATGATGCCGATATGGGAAAAATTCTTTATCTTGACTGCTCTTCTGGAATAAGCGGTGATATGGCAGCGGCCGCGCTCATTGATCTGGGAGCTGACAGGGATGCTCTTAAAAGGGCTTTGGACAGTATAAATGACGGGAGCTTTTC
>JAKSUM010000201.1 GCA_024409025.1 bacterium
ACTGCCTATATCTTACATTCTATCTCATTACCCCGTCTTAACGGTTGAGCTACTCATTCCCCCTCCCCGTCCCCCGCCCATCATCCTCCACCGGAGCCAGTCCCCGTCGGGCTTTTCTTGCTCTCTGTCTTGATGCTCCCGGAGGATTGTTTCTCATGAAGCAGAACAGGAAACGTCTGAGCATTTCAGTAAATCTGGAGTCTTTTACATCTGAAATGAAATCAAAAGGGATCGATGTGTTTATTACACAGAAATAAGCCGCTTTTGCCGCTGAATATATCTCGGCCGGCTTATCTGAATATGTGATGTATTGAAGGTAGAGCTTTATTCCTTCGCAGTCTTTTTTTGCGAGAAGTTCTTCAAATTTGCCGTTGTCAAACATTTTTTTCCTCTCGTTAACTTCCAAAATTCTGAATTATCTGGTAGATTGGCAACATTACGGCCAAGACTATTCCAAGTACGACGAAGCTCATAATGACGATCATTATAGGCTCCATAAGGGTAAGCGCTTTCTGGAGTGCTGATGACAGTTCGAGCTCAAGCATTCCTGCCGCATCCTTTAGACATGATGACACATCTCCGGTTGCCTCTCCCGCTGCAAGAAGGCTTACTGTAAGAGGAGGCATGCGGCCTGTCCTTTTCATTGCCTCTGCTATAAATACTCCTTCATTGACAGCATCAATAATTGGATATACGAGCTTTTGCTCCATATAGCTGTTATTTGAGATTTTTCCTGACAGAAATATCGCTTCCTGTATTGGCACGCTGTATTGTACGAGGAGGGATAGCGATCTGCAGAATTGCTCGGCATACCTGCACCTGTTTATATATCCTATGACTGGGAGTCTCAGCTTTATCAGATCAAAATTATATTTGCCTACAGGGGTAGATACATAGCAGAATATCTGATATGACGCAAACATAAGTATCCCGAGCGTGATTATGACCAGATACGGATTGCATACATAGTCCATTACTGCCATAAGGATTTTTGTTATCATAGGGAGTTCCACGTCAAGATCTGATATTACTGTCACTATCTTTGGAAGAACAAAAACAAAAAGGCAAATATTTAGGATTAAAGATATTGCAAAAGTCACTGCCGGATAGGTCATTGCGGCAGAGAGCTTCTTTTTCATTGAAACTTCCTTGTCGAGATCCTCAGCCAGAGAAGTGAATGCGTTTGCAAGAGCTCCTGTATTCATTCCCAGTGATACCACGCCCCTGTAATTGGCAGTGAATATGTGTGGGAAATCCTCCATTATCTTGTCTATTCTTTTTCCTTCCTTCAGCCCGTTCAGGAGTGCTTGGAATGCCTCTCTCAGAGGATCTCTTCTGGAGGCCGAGCCTATCATTATAGTCAGTGCCTCTACTATTGTGATTCCTGATGAAAGCATTGCTGCCAGCTGTCTTGTCGCTATTGCAAGCTGTTCGCTGTAGTCGCGCTTCTTGAAGAAGCTTTTTATGTTGGCGGTTACAGATTTTATCGTTTCTTCAGTCTGGCCGTTCTCCTCGACGGATATAATCGAATATCCCTGCTGGAGAATAGGATCTGTTACTTCCTGTTGGCTTGGCCCTTCTCTTACAAGCCTTTTTTTGACTCCGTCTTTTCCTACAACCTGAATAGTGAATGTTGGCATTTTAACAAAATCTGTCCTTGTTTGTTGTCAATTAAAATATTTCTTTAGATCATTTATAAGATCCTTTCTATTTACTGCATTGAAATTCAAAAAAACGGATTCATTCAAAAAGAAAGGGTTTGAGCCGTCAGAAGGCTATTTAAAAGAAATGAAGAATATATAATAGTTTAGAATATTTTTCGGAGGAAGAAGTGAATAGAATATTTCCTGTCGTATTTGCTGCGTTTTTGCTTGTTTATTCGGCATGCGGATGCATTGAATCCAAGCAGGAAGCAAAAACATATTTTTCCGAAGGCCGCATTCTTGAAAATAAGGGTGATTATGAGCAGGCTTCCGAAAAATATCGTCTGGCATTCAAGATTTGGCCATCCTATACTGAGGCGCATCTTAAATATCAGGATATGCAGATTGCTTTGGGGAGATATCCTGAAGTTTTTGAAAAGTACAGGAAGCTTCTTGAAGGAAGGCCTAAAAGCCCATGCTACTCCTACCTTTGCGGAAGGCTTGAAAAGGATTCCGCAAAAAGAGTTGCCCTATACCGCAAGGCGCTCAAGCTTGAGCCTAATTATCTTTGGGCTATGGATGGAATCGGAAATGAGCTTCTGAAGCAGGGCAAGGAGCCTGAGGCCGTCAAACAGCTGAAAAAGGCAATAGAGATTGACTCTGAATTTGCTCCAGTCCATCTCAGTCTTGCAAGAGCATGGTATGCTAAGAAGCTTTATGATCCCGCCTTGAGCGAAATAAACAAATATTGTCAGCTTATGCCTGATTCCCAGACAGGGAAGGAAATGGCCGGCAACATCTATTACGCGAAGCATGAATATAAAAAGGCGGAAGAGAGCTGGCTGAAGGCGTCCTCTATGAGCAAATCCTCCACCTCATCCCTGCTTTCTCTTGCGAATCTTTATCTTGAATTGAAAAATTATCCTGAATGCGGAAAAACTATAGGCAGGATATATTCTGCTAATCCGTCGCATTCAGGAGCTATGATATGTGAGGCATGGCTTAAACTAAGATGCGGAAATGCCGCAGATGCGGCATCAATTGCATCAGCCGTTTTATTGAAGAACCCTTCGGATAACGGGGCATTGAAGGTTAAAGCTGCTGTTTTTGCCAGCAGGGGAGACCGTAAGCGCGAAAAAGAAATTCTCGAAGGGATTGTAAAAAACGATCCGTTGGATTTTGAATCTGCGGAAGAGCTTGCATCAGCCGAGTATGCCCTCGGAAATGATGAGGCTGCCGCCGCCGTTATTGCCTCTGCCGGAAAATCAGGAATCCTGTCCGTAAAATCCGACAGGATTATGCGCAGTATTCTGTTCTTTTCCGGAAGGATTGCCGAGTCTGCCGGATATGCAAAGGCCGCATGCGGGAAAGACGGATGCTCTTCTGATGATTTTAAGGCCCTTGCCATAATCAGCGCCCTCCTAAATGACTCAAAAGGCGTTAAGCAGGCCTTTGAAAGCGAATTGATTGAGGAACAGGCGGATTTGGCTGTTAATTTGTTTTTTATTATCGGCAGGGAAGAAAGTAAAGAGCTTGCATCTTTTTTTGGAAGCCTTTCAAAAAAGGCTGGCAGCCCTTCAGACATAGCAAGACTTGATGCCGTATCCAAAGCTTGCTCAGGGGACTTAAAGGGCGCTTTGAATGCGGTTAAGGATATTTCTGAAAGTGAGATTTTCAGATGCCTTATTAAATCTGAAGCCGGCGACAGGAAAGCATTTTCCGAGCTGTCTTCCTATATTAAGCGTCTTAGGGCATCTGCTTCCG
>JAKSUM010000202.1 GCA_024409025.1 bacterium
AACTTACAATATCTCGATGTGTTTGAGTATATTTGAATACATTTTGAGTAGCAGTAAACATGAGCAGAAAGAATTTTGGCGCAAAACCCTATAGTTATCCTCAGCCTGTGCTGATAGTTGCCTCATATGATGAAAACGGCGTTCCGGATGCTATGAATGCTGCATGGGGCGGAATAAGCTATGATAATGAGATTTCCATATGTCTTGGCTCTGACCATAAGACTGTGAAAAATATTCTTTTGAACAAGGCTTTTACTGTCAGCATGGCTGACGCCGCCCATATTGAGGCATGCGATTATCTTGGCATGGTTTCGGCAAATGATGTTCCGGATAAGCTGGCAAAAAGCGGACTGACTGTTTCAAAGAGCGATTTGCTAAATGCCCCAATAATTAATGAGCTTGCCGTATGCATTGAATGCAGGATGAAGAGCTATGATGAGGCTACATGCAGGATGGTCGGAGAGATTGTCAACGTAAGCGTTGATGAGGCTTTTATTACAGACGGAAAAACCGATACCTCCAAAATATCTCCAGTTACATTTGATCCTTTCAATAACGAATATTATGTTATCGGGAGGAAAGTCGCTGACGCCTTCTCTGCCGGAAGCGCTCTGATAAAATAATGTCAGGTGTTAAGCTTGTTGCTGTTGACATGGACGGGACTGTTCTTGACAGAGATTCAAATCTTCCTGAAATAAACAGGATTGCCTTTGAAAAGGCTGTGGCTAACGGAATTCAAATAGCCCTATGCACGGGAAGGACGATGACAGAGCTGTCTCCATGTCTTGACAGATTTGAAAAGGTCCGATATGCCGTCCTTACCAATGGCGGCTTTGTCGTTGATCTTAATACTGGGGAGAGAATCCATGAAGATTCTCTCCCGATTGAAACGGCTTTGGAAATAATAGAGGCTTCCAAAGCCGTAGACTCAAAGCCTGAGGCTTTCATTGGCGGAAAGGCATATCTTGACAGGTTTGCTTTTGAGCATACGGCTTGCTATCATATTGACATGTTTGATGATTTGCTTAAGAAAACATGCATTCCCGTTGATGATGTTTCTGACATTATAAGGAAGATGGGAAAAGGCGTGGATAAGATAAATCTTTTCTGTGTCAACCTTGACGATCGTGACAGAATGATTGAAATATGCCGGAAGTTTAATGCTGCCGTTACATACTCTATTCCCGGAGATGTTGAGATCAATTCTGCGACAGCATCGAAGGGCAGGGGACTGGAAGCATTGTGCAGGCACCTCTCTATTGACCGGAGTGAGGTAATGGCATTTGGAGACAGTGCAAATGATCTTCCTATGCTGAGATTTACAGTAATTCCGGTTGCGATGGCCAATGCGAATAAAGAAGAAAAAAGCATTGCTTCTGTAATTGCGCCTTCCAATGATGATGGGGGAGTAGGACGGATTATACTTAGTCATATCTTATGCCAGAGTTAGATTTCATATATGCGGAAGCTGTAATGCTTCCGATTTTTGTTTATGGATAGGAACCTTGTTAAAGTCTTTCTGAAATATGTTTCTCTCAGTGTTGCCGGAATGATAGGCATTTCATTCTATATCCTTGCTGATACATTTTTTATTGCAAAGGGATCAGGATCGGACGGGCTTGCCGCTCTGAATTTTACTTTTCCGCCATGGTATATTATGAACGGGACGTCTCTGATGATTGCCATAGGTGCTTCTTCAAGATTTTCCATATCGAAAAATAAGAAGCTGTTTTCTCATGGCTTTTATACTGCAATGTTTTTCGGTTGTCTGATTTCTGTTACGGCAATCGCTTTTGCTCCATCTGCTGTTGCTTTTATGGGGGCAGACGGGGGGATAAAAGAGATGGCGTCTGTCTATATAAGGATACTGCTTGGGGCTTCACCTTTGTTCTTCCTAAGCAATCTTCTGATTTTTTTCGCAAGAAATGACGCTAATCCATCAATTGCAATGAAGGCTATGCTTGCTGGAAGCTTTGCAAACATCATCCTTGATTATGTCTTTATTTTGCTTTTTGATATGGGAATGACAGGAGCCGCACTTGCAACAATAATTTCCCCGATTACTTCCATCTTAGTTCTTTTGAAGTATATTCTGAAAAGAAGGGATTTATTCAGCCCGTTTGCAGACAGAATCTCCCTTAGGATTTCAATGGATATTCTGTCAATGGGAATTTATGCTTTTTTATCGGATATCGCCGCAGGTATATCTGTATTTTATTTTAACATTCTGATTCTTGAAAATTCCGGAGCTATTGGAGTTGCCGCTTACGGGATAATTGCAAATACTGCCCTTGTTGTAAATGCTGTATTTGCAGGTATTGGGCAGGGAATGCAGCCACTTATTGCTGATTTTAAAGGGAAAGGGGATATATTTTCTGCAAGAAAAATACTTTGCCTTTCTATTGTATTATCAGCAGGCTTTTTTCTAATTGTCTATCTGCTTGTGTTTTTTATGGCTTCTCAGATAGTGTCGTCATTTAACAGCTTGAACAATACGGCTTTAAAGGAGATTGCTGAAAACGGTATAAGGATTTATTTCCTGTCATTTGCTTTTTCAGGGATTAATATAGTATTTTCGGTATGTTTGGGGGCTTACGATCAGCCTAAGGAAGCATTTGCCGTATCCATACTTAGGGGTATTGCCGTTATGCTTCCATGTCTTTTCCTTTTGAACTGCTTGCTTGGATTAAACGGCATATGGATGTCACCTGCTGTCGCTGAGTTTGTCGTTATGTTTGTTTCATTATTTTTTGTCAGAAAATATTTTTATTTGCAGAAAGCTTGAGTTTGGAGTTTTTTATGTTTTTTAAAAATAGAGGCGGTATAATAACCGGAATTATTAGAGCCTGCGCAGTGCTTTTTCTTATATTAATAATCGCTATAGCCGCTTTCCTCTATTTCTTCAGAGGAGGGTCAGGATATGCTTCTTCTCCTTCAGGAAAAGCATTTTCAAATAAGGCTAAGCCTGCATATGTCAATGAAAATTTAAAAGGCAGTAAGAAAGAAGGAACTCCGCCTCCTGTCTTAAAGGCTCAGCAGGTTTCTGCTGACGAGCTTTTCAGGGTTTTTAATGAAAATGAATATGCATTTAATAATCAGTACAGGGGCAGGTATTTTAAGATAATAGGATATGCTGACAGGGTTACGGCTGATGAAAATAATATACCCCATATCGAGCTTGCGGGAGGGCTTCTTCAGACTGTTGATATTACGCTTGCAAAAAGCATAGAGCACCTTGCCGCCAATATAAGAAGGGGGGATGAAATACACGTTATAGGAGTGGTTGAATCCGGAGCGGTATCCTTTTTTTTATATATGCGGATTTTCGTAAAGAATGCGGTTTTTGATTCTGTCTCGGGTTCTGGCAATGTAAAGCAGAATCAAGATGATGACTAGCTGCC
>JAKSUM010000203.1 GCA_024409025.1 bacterium
CCTGCCACCTTGAGAAAATCCTGCCAGTTTTCTATTGGTCTTGCCGCCTCTATATTGGAGACATCCAAATCTGTAAGTTCCGGACTGATGCTTTTAATTACGGCTGATGATGCCGTGTTTATGTTTACCTTCTTCATCTCATCGTCTTTGACGGGACCTGCATAGAGATAAAGCCTGAGGGCTTCAAAGCCTTCTTCATGTATTTCGGAGTATGAGTCTATTGCTTCTTTAATGCCGTATATGTGTTTAAGCTCATCTATTGAATCAAGAGGGGCGTTCTTTGCGTTTCTTCCGTAATATGACGATTCGCTTCCTCCCGCTCTCGGATCGCTGTCGGAGTCTATCCAGTCGGCGACAGCCCCTGCGTATGAGCTGTCCATTCCTATGTTGTCAAGAAGCCTTGCCAGCATGCCTATGTGAATGTCGTCCGTGCACGAATTTATGGGGAACCTGCTTTCGGCGTCATATATCTCTATTGAAATTTTAGATGTTCCGGTATCTATTTTTGATGATGATAGCGACTGTATCTGGCTTAGCGCGGAGCAGAAGTCTGCCGCTGTCATTTTGTCCGAGCATCCGGATTTTATATATGGAAGTATTGATTTGCATGCCGATGCGGCTTCATAGTATGCCGCTTCCTTTTTTTTGGCTGCGTCTATGTATTTAGCCGTCCATAGGGTGTCTGATGATGCCTGTATATTCAATATTGTAAGAAGCAGTATGATGCCTGTTGCCGCTATTATTGCCATTTTATGCCCGGTCTTGCCTTAAATTCAAAATATTTTTCCTTGCCGTCTTCATTGTAAAACAGCCGTAATGCAATCTGTTCCGGAATTTCTGATTCGCTTTCAAGCGATCTTTGTCCGTGATTTATGCAGAATGCCGCCATTCCGGTTATCTTATCCGAGATGACCATACCTCTTGCCTTGAGCTCCTCTGCATTTTCATCACTCAGCTCTTCCGGATATGGAAATTCGCCGTAAGCGAGGCTTCTTCTTCCATTTGAGTCTGTTTCTGTAAAATAGCATGCCGTTACGACGCCTTTCCCTGAATAAGGGGAGTCCGTATAGAATATGAGCATGTCCGATTTTCCGTCGGATGATTTTTCAAGACGGAAGCAGGGTGCCTGCGATTCATAAAAAGGGGAGTGGATTGATTCTATCTGTCGTTTAATTATTGAGTATGATTTTGCAAGCTCATAGTCTGATTCAGATAATGTCCTTGCTTCCTTGAGACCTCTCAGAGTCTGAACAAACATAAGTATGGACAGTGATGAGACTGCTATTGCTATTGCAGTTCCTATTGCAAGCTCCATGAGCGTGACTCCGCAAAGCCTACAGGCCCTGTATCTTGAATGTCTTATATCTGGCATATTCCCTGCCGCCGTTCTTTCCTGAAACGTAAATTTCTCTTGCCGGAATCAGTGAGTATGAAGCTTCTGATGTTGATGCGCTGCATGAAAAGCCTGTTTCTTCTCCTGTCTCTTCATTTTTCTGAATTAATGATATTGTCCCTGCGCTTCCCTCGAAGCCTGTTTCATACAGTTTTTCAGCCTCCTCCGATGCATAAGCCATGGAACGTATGGTCAGATGATTTTCTGAGGCCAGAGCTATTGATTTTATCTGCATTGCTCCGAGAACGGCAGATGCAAGAGCGAGTATCGATATTGATATTATCAGTTCAATAAGCGTGAATCCTTGGCTGTTATGTTTCATTTGGTTATTCTTATAAATTCAGGATCGTTTTTAATGCTTTTGAACATTTCTGAATTTTTTGCTATATCTTTATTTGATTTTTCAAGCGAGACTGCTTTTGAGAGGGATTTAAGTGCTTCGCTTTTTTTGCCTTCCATAGCATATGCGCATGCGGCATTGAACCATAGGGATTCGTTTTTAGGATCGTCTTTTAAGAATTCCATGCTTATTTTTGAGCATTCCTTATATTCCTTGCTTCTCAGCAGTGCCGCAGACAGTGCCATTTTTGCGGTTGCGATATCCTTGCTGAATTTCGCATCCCTGTATTTTATTGCCTTCTTTAGCCTGTCAGCCGTCTTTTTGTAGTCTCCCTTCTGAAAAAGCGGCAGTGCCGTATAATAGTATGGCTGCCATGCCTTAGATCCGCATGCTACTGCTTCCTCATAGATGCTTATTGCGTCATTTGATCTGCCATGGCTCATAAGATATCCGGCAAGGGCTTCCTTATAGACAGGATTTTTCTTTTTAAGCTCGGATGCTTTTTCGTACATCTTTTCGCATCGCCTGTTGTCAAGGCTCTCGTAAATTTTGCCGAGCCTGTAGTATATGTCTGGATTTTCGTCTTCCAGCTTCAGGTACTGGTTATAGACGTAAATTGCGTCATTCGGCATGTTTTCGGAGAGATATATTCCGGCAATATCCTTATATACTTCAGGATCATTGTCTCCTGCTGTCTTCATTGCCTTTTTCATGTGCATTTTTGCTTTTGCGGGATCCTTTTCCTTCAGGCAGCATGCGCCAAGTCCTATAAGACTCTGGGGATATTCCTTATTGATTGCATAAGCCCGCTCGAAGGATGCTTTCGCCTGTTTTATTTCGCCTGTTTTTAGTAGCGAAAAGCCTGAATATGTCTCGCTGACATAGTCTCCGCTGAATATTTTTTTTGATTTTGCAAACTGCTCGAGTGCTTTATTGTACTTTCCTGACTTGTATAGTATCATGCCCGAAAGTTGGTATCCGGAGTGATCTGCCGGCTTTATTTTTTTGTATTTTTCGGCTAATGACGATGCTTTTGCGTAATTGCCGGCATTAACCATTGCCTTGGCTTTTGAATATATTTCAGAAGGCGTCTCCGCTGCGGCTGCCGGCGCTGAGGCAAGCAGAATTATTGCTGCTGCCATGACTGCAGATGCTTTTCTTATGCTCATAATATTCTCCGGATGCTTGATTTATTATATGATTATAACATATTAACCGTGATAAAAAAAGTATTTAATATTCTTGACATAAAAAAAACTCTCTGCTATACTTGATAGACAGCAATGAGATTATTGCGAGCAAGAAGAAGTTCCGCTTCTCACCCTGTGGTTTTTGTATTGCAGGGTTCAACGAAAGGTTTTGATCTGTCTGTTGGCAGAGCAGTTTGGCCTTTTGTCTGAAGCGGCTTTATGCCGCTTTTTTCTTGCTTTCGGACTGAATTTCGGAAGATCCGCAAAACGCTGAAGGGAGGGAGTTGCTGAAAAAAGGCGTTTAAGACGCTGATTCAGTAACGGCGCTATCATTTCAAAGGAGATTAAGGTAAATAAGGAAATCAGGGCCAGACAGGTCAGGGTTATTGGCAGCGAGGGAGAGCAGCTCGGTATTCTTTTTCTGAGAGACGCTCTTAAGGTTGCAGAGGAAAAGGCTCTCGATCTGGTGGAG
>JAKSUM010000204.1 GCA_024409025.1 bacterium
ACCAATCAAATATCTTTTTATTTTGTTTCTTTTTTGCTCTTTTAAATATCTATCCATATCTTCCCCCTCTTTGCTTTTGTTTTTAATATAATTATGAGTATTTTTTTATTGTTTAAACATGTTTTAAAATAATTCCTATTTTTCTCCATTTTTTTACAATATTTTCATTGATTTTTTTATATGTTTCATATATAATTTAGGCAGAATCTGTATGTGATTGGAAGCCATATATGAAAAATAAAGTACTCGGAATGACGCTTATCGAAGTTGTACTGAGCATGTGGATATTTGGAATCGTTGTCATTTCGGTAATGTCCCTTTCTATCGGCGGAATAAACAAGCATAATCAGGCAAGGCTCTATGCCGTATCTGTTTTGAGGAGCGAATTTGAGAGGTGCAGGATGAATGCCGAGCTTGCGAGCGGTCTTGCCGAATCCTCCGGAGGGGCAAAGGGATATGCCGCCGTCATAGTTTCAAAGGATTCTTCCAAGGCGTACTATGGAAAAAAAGACAAGTCGTCCTTATCGGAAAGCTTTTGCAGGTTTGAATATCTTTCGGAGCGTGATTATTCCGGCACAGCCGTCGGAGCCGAGATGGACAGGATTGAAGGTATGTCGGCATATGATTTTCAGAAGTATATGTTTGAGACTGCCATATCCTGCTCCGAAAATAATGAATGCGATTCGCCGCTTCCTATGGACATGCGGTCTGCCGAATCCCTTATGAAGGGGGAACATGGTCTCAAATGCTGTATTGTTGCGATGAAAATTACCGGAAACTCGAATCATGCGTCTTATGAGTCCTCCGTTAAGGATGCTTTGATTACCGTTTATATGATTGATTATGATTCCAAGGGCAATATAAAGAAAAGCTCTGTAAGCATGAAGGGGACTGTCGTTTCTGATCGCGCTGTCCTGTGATATTGGAAGGTTGAGGTTTTTTATATGGCTTTAAAAAGATACGGCTTCTCTCTTGCGGAGATAATCCTTGTAAGCGTTTTTTCCGCAGCGCTTCTTATGCTGACTTACCTTGTCTTTTCCTCAATGTCGAAGACAAGCCGCAAGGCTGAAGCCAATGACGCCTCCGTCTTTAATTCCGCATCTCTTATTTCAGAGCATATGTCCTCCTCAATGCGCTTTACATCGTCTTCGCTTATAAAGATATTCAATTATTACATATATTACATATATCCGGAGAACTCCGGACTTGCCGATACGGCAATTGTCGGCTTCCCCGTCAGGGGTGACAGAAGGCCTTCCGGAGCTTCAGGCTTCGCAAGTGCCGGAGATTTGGGGTATTATATCCAGAATCCTGGCGTCGATAAATGCATGATAGACGAGTGGATTGATCCGTCAGGATCTATGGAATGGACTTCCTATATCATATATTATTACCATTATGATCCGGATAAGGCAAAGGAGCTGAAGGAGCGCAAGGAGGATATTAAGGTCCTCAATGTCGGAAAGCTTCCGCAAGGGGCTTTCGTCCATAGAAGCCTGTACGAAATAAAGTTTTTCATTAAAAATTCGAATGATGGCAATTTTAAGGACAGTGTTTCCGGAAGCGAGTATGTGTTTTTCATGCAGCCTAAGACCTCCTCCGAAACAGGGGCGGGGCTTAGCGAAATGGGACTGAGCGACAGCGCCTGTCCTGCCGATTATGTTATTGCAAAGGATAAGGACTTTTCCAATTTCCTTAGGCTTGTTGAGAAGGCATGCAAAATAAAGAACGATAAATCCGTTATTTCAGTAAAAAAGCTTGCTTCAAATGTTGAAAGGTTCAATGTGTCAAGGATTGATTATCCGCTTATAAGCGTAAGGGCGGATCTTAATTACGGCAAAGGCGGCAGCTCTTCGAATCATGGCATGAAGGGCGATCTCGTTGAAAAAGAGATCCACACCCTCTCATTCAGCGTACTTCCGGCTGTAAGATAGATATTAAGGAGATATTGTTATGAAACGGAAAAAGGGTATTCTTCTTGTTATAGTGCTTCTTCTCAGCACCGTGCTGTTTCTTTTTGCTGCGTCATATCTGTCATCCGTTGCCAACAATGCCGCAGTCGTTTCCGTATGCTCGGAAAGGGAGGCGGCATTCATTGCCGCAAATGCTGGGCTTGACGAAGCGTCAAACAAACTTTCTGATGCTCTCTCCAAGACTGATTTTGACAAGCTTCTTTCCAGTCCTCCTGCTTCACTCAAGCTTGAGACTGCGTGGAAGAAGTGTTCCGGAGGCTCGAAGGCGGAGCTTGAGAGCGAATACCGCTATAGGATAGACCTTGAAAATAAGGTCATATATTCTCAGGGCAGGGCTCTTGTCAGGAATAAAAGCGGCAGGGAATATGTGAAAAAACAGATAAAATCCGTCTTTCTTCCTGAGTATCTCGGGATTGCATCAAGAAATATAACTGTTCCTACCGGAAATTTTGCAGGCGTCAAGTCCATCTACTCCTATATAACGCAACTGCCCTTGGAATCGTGGATTGAAACGGAGCAGCATCCTGGAAAATCCAAGAAGCTTAAAAAGGAGGAGAGGGATTCCATGGCTGGCCTTTATTATTCAGGTGCTGTCAGGAATATGAATGGCGGAATTTTATGGGGCAATAGCGATCCGATACGGCCTTTCCTCAAGTATAATTCCGATAATCTTGTTTCTGATGCCGGATTCCTCCTTAGAAGGCTCGATGCCATCAATGTTGTTGAAAAGCTGGACAAGGAGCTTGGCTTCTGCTTTTATTCCCCTAAATCAAACCAGCTGGACAATAATTCGTTCAGCTGCTATGAGATGTCAAAAAAGAAGATATCGCCCTCAATATACGGAGCTGCCGTAATCAATGTCGATGACACCATGATTGAGCCTGTCGCCTGTTCCATGCCGTCGGAATACGGCACCCATGTTGCAGCGCTTGCAGACGGGGCCAATTATCCTGAAAGGCTTTTTAAGGATATACGTCCCGCCATGTTTGCTGCAGGAGGCCTTGACGGAGCCAGCACTTACGGCAATAATGGCAATGGCGGAAGCGGCGGTACGAGTGGCACCTCGTCCGGCAGCACTTATATTCCTGTGGGGGATCCCACCTTTGCCTATGGTATCTATATGTTTAATCCCCCTACCGATGCCGATACTGAATATGCTTCCGACAGTGACGAGCTTTTTTCAGCTGATTCGGGAACAGGCCGCAAGGTTTTTTATTACAAAAATAAGAGAGTCTGCATAGTGATGCCCTTTAACAGGATCCTCATAATAAAGGGCGATCTTTATCTTGATAACAGCATCATCTATACTACCGGAAACCTGTGCGTTAAGGGAAGCATCAGGGGCAGCGGAGTCGTTGTTTCCGCCAATTCCATAGCCCTTTATCCG
>JAKSUM010000205.1 GCA_024409025.1 bacterium
CCGCAGCTCCCGCACCGGCTCAGCCTGCATCCAAGAGTCCTGATAATTCCTCAGGCTCTCTTCCCGATATATTTGCCGCAGCTCCCGCACCGGCTCAGCCTGCATCCAAGAGTCCTGATAATTCCTCAGGAGCTCTTCCCGATATATTTGCCGCGGCTTCCGCACCGGCTCAGCCTGCATTAAATGTACCTTCGTCCGGAGGAAGCGCTCTGCCTGATATTTTCAGCATAGAGCCTAATGCTTATGAGGCTTCCGCAAGACCGGCGTCAGGAAGGCTTCCTGATGTATTCAATATACAGCCTTCGGCGAATTTGGAATCGGATAAGTCACCTTCGGCTTCTCTTTCCCGTAAAGAGCCTGCATCGGGTTCCCTGCCTCTTGTTTTCCCTGTTTCTTCAGAGTCTGAAGACAAGGGTACTGATGATGCCTGCGTATCTGAGCAGGGCATTGCCGTGCTTTCCGTTTCCGCAGCTGAATTAAAAGGGCATGATGTTGAAGAGACTGTGCAGGAAACTGTTTTGCCTGATCTCCGGACACCGGTTGCTGACGATAATAATAAGACAGTCAATCTTACAGGGATGCTTACGGCTCAGCCGGCAAATGAGGCTTCCGTAATTGCTTCTTCGGAAGAATCTTCCTGCATTGAGGCCAAGGTTGAATTAGTTACCTCACAGGATATCGAAGATGATCCTTCAATACAGTTTCTTGCAGATAAAGCTTCTGAAATGGACGATGACATGAGAGCAGTTGACAAGGCGGAAGCAGTCACTGTTCAGGATGTAAAAACAGATGAGTCTTTACATCAGCCTGAGGAGGCAAAGGTTTCTGCAGAAAACGGATTTGCTTTTGTTGCCGCTTCTGAAATGGACGATATTTCAGATTCATTATTTGGCTCATATGATGACGAATCGCCAATGGTGTCTTTTGACAGCTCTGACGATATTTTGGGAGCTAAGGCTTCTTCTGTTTCTGAGATTGCCTGTGAGCCTGCAAAGCATGACGCTCCGGCACCAGAGCCTCTCTTGGAAAAAGATGACTGCTCTACTGCCAGTGTTAATGATGTTCAGGATTCATCAAAATTATCTGGCTCTTCTCTTATTGGCGGATATACTATAAAGAGGGCTTCTGTAGCTCCTCTTCCGGAAATCAAGCTCTATGATGAGCCTGCCTCTTCTCCTGAATATGAAGATTCTTGCGATTGTGCGGATGATGATTCACCTAAAACGGAATCGCGGAATATTTCTGTTAAGCTTCCGGATGGCATAGATGTTGAAAAGCTTATAGAGATGCGTCTCAAGATGAATTTCGACTTTGATAAGACGGTGCTCCCGGGAGAGGAGTGGATGTCCTTCCAGGATCTCTTCAAAAAAGCCGGAGTGCCAAGGCTTAAAAGCGGAATATCTCTTGATGATATCATAAAATTTATTTCCATGGAAGAGTATGGCTCATATTCTTTTGAGGAAAAGCAGAACGTGATTCTTGCGCATCTGAAGACTAAAGGCGTTTCTATAAGGGCACTTCTTGAGGATGCTGTCAGAAAAGACAAGGTAATTGATACGTACGAGGAATTTCTTAATGACAGGATCGAAAGAAGGCGTATGAAGTATAATACTGAAATAGAGATTCTTGAGAGGAAGATAGAGGCAAGGAGAAAGGCTATTGCCGAGGATCAGGCAAATATTAAGAGATGGAATCAGAGCAAGCTTGATCTTGAGGTAAAAATGCGTGATGCATGCGCTTATTTGGGGCATGCCGACAAGATGACCGTAGGGCTTGTTACTGAAGGCGCTGTGGGAAGGGTTCAGGATATATCATAATGACGGAATTGCTTATAAACAATATAGAGCTTCTTGTTTCAAATGCGCATATATGGGGCTTTATGATTATATTTGTCTTTATGACGCTTGACAGTACTGTTTTTCCGCTTCCAAGCGAGGTTGTTATGATTCCTGCCGGATTTATGGCATTAAGGGGCGAGCTTTCTTTCGGTTCCTTTTGGCCGGATTTTACTGCATGCGTAATTGTCGGCACTCTCGGATCCATATGTGGGGCATGGATTAATTATTATGTCTCCCTTAAGCTTGGACGTCCATTTCTGCATAAGTACGGAAAATATGTTTTTCTGAAGGAAAAGGCTTTGGACAGGGCTGAGGAGATTTTTAGAAAATATGGGGATATGGCTACATTTGTATGCAGGCTTGTTCCTGTTTTGAGACATCTTATATCTATACCTGCAGGCCTTTCAAGGATGGAGCCTAAAAGCTTTACATTATATACCGGACTTGGCGCCGGATTCTGGATGGCAATACTGACAGGAATTGGCGCGTATCTTGGAAAGGTTTACGGAGAGAAGGCTTCATATGCGGAAATAATACATAAAGGGGAGGCGCTTGTGCATGAGCATTTCATCCTTATAATGGCATGCGTTGTCGCTCTTGCAGTATTATATATGTTTATTCATAAAAAAGTCATGGGGGAAGAGAAGAAATGAAATTTTCTTTCTCTCCGTGCTTTCTTCCCAATATTTAGGAGCAGGATATGAGAAAGCTTCGTGATAATCTTTTTGTTTTTGATTATGATATGATGAATACAAAATGCTTTGTTATTTTTTCAGAGCATTTTGTATTTGTTATTGATACGTTTTTGGGACCTGATTCTATAAGGGATCTTTATGATTTTATAATGGAATTTAAAGGCGGCAGAGAGATTGTTATTATATATACGCACTGGCATTACGATCATATATGGGGTTCCTGTCTGTTTGGAAAATGCAGGGTTATTGCCCATGAAAGATGCAGAAGGCTGATGAAGGATTCAGCTCAGGATGTTCTTGAGGATTTTAGAAGACGTGAGCCTGCTACAGTTATGGGAGACGTCAGGATTATCGTTCCTGATATCGTTTTTTCCGATTCAATGGAAATTAATGACGGGGATTTCAGACTTAGGCTTGAATCTTTCCCGGGACATTCTGAAGACAGTATCATAATTATTGCGGAGCCTTGGAATATATGCTTTGCCGGCGACAGTCTTGAGGATCCGTTCCCCCTTATACATGAAGTAAAAGGCGGGGCTGCAATGCTCGCTTCAGGACTGAAAAGACTGGACGAAAGAGGATTTGATGTAATTTATCCGTCACATGGGGCAAGGACCGATAAAGGTCTGCTTACCGATAATATATCCTACCTTGAGGCATTGGCTGAATTCAGGTCTTCTAATGACTCGGACTTTGCAGACTACTGCAGAATTAATAATATAACAGACAGCTTTTATATTGACTCCCATAGGGAGAATATTGAATTTTCTAAGTAGGGGCAGGAGAAATTGTTAAGTAATTATATTGA
>JAKSUM010000206.1 GCA_024409025.1 bacterium
TCGGCAGCAGCATCTGCAGCTCTCTGCTCTTTTTTATACGTCCTTCTCGGAAGATATATTCTTGTATCCTCCTCCGGCTCAGGCTCGTAAGCTGCCCTTCCGGAATAAGGCTCGGTAACGGCAGGCTCCTCTTCCTGGGTTATATGCTTTGGAGGGAATACCTGCGGAAAATTTCCCTTCAGGCCGTTAGCCTCAAGATATCCGGCAATCTCGGCAACATTCTGGAATCTGTCGGCAGGCTTGAGGCATACCATCTTCTCCATCATTTTCTGAACAGGAGCAGTAACGGTGCTGTTGTACTCTGCTGCAGATTCAAGTCTTCCTCCTGAAAGAATCCTGTCAACAGAATCAGGAAGCACCTGTCCCGTCAGCAGATAGAAGACTGTGGCGCCGAGGGCATATATATCGGATCTTCTGTCAGTACCTGCAGCGCCATACTGTTCAGGCGGGGCAAATCCGCTGCTTCCGGAGCCTTTAATCTTTGCCATCGTTCTTCCGACTCCGCCCTGCTCAAAAATTTTGGCAATGCCGAAGTCAATTATCTTAATCTTTCCTTCCGAGCTGAGCATTATATTTGACGGTTTGAGATCCCTCAAAATAACAGGTTCGGGAAGATTATGCAGATAATTAAGGATTGCAAGAATCTGCCACAGCAGGCCAAGAACCTGATTCTGTGTGAGAAGCTGAGCTCCGGGAAGGTTCATGACGACATCCTCAAGGGAGTCTCCAGAAACATATTCCATAGCAAGATAATGCTTCCCGTTATCCTCGAACGTCTCTATGACATAAGGGACGCCGGGATGATTAAGCTTGCTGAGAGTGACAGCCTCATTCATAAACTGCACCGTAATCTTATCCTTGGATTCGGGATCAAGATACTGATCCTGCATCTCCTTAAGAGCGCATTCCTTATTATGATAAATAGAAAATGCCTTGAAGACAAAGGACATTCCTCCCTTGCCTATCTTCTGCAATATTTTATATTTGCCCTGAAGCGTCATTCCGGGCTGTAAAGAACTCTGCATTTTAAACCCGCCTTATCCGCCTTATTTTTTTTCAGAATCGCTGTTTCCGGAAGTATCCTTTACATGAGAAGCATTGTCCGCATTGCATGTGCCGCATTTAAGAGTGGAGGATTCTATGGCTGCTCCGCATTTAGAGCATCTCCATCTCTCTTCCATCAGCTTAATCCATGCGTCATTCCCCATCGCCTTATATTCGCCAAGCTGCTTTTCAAGCAGGCCGCCGTAGAGGGAGGACATGGACTTGAAATCCCTGCACGGATATCCTCCGCAGGAACAACAGCTCTCTGCCTGTTTTGACGAAGCGCATCTGCGTATCTTGCATCTGAAAGCCCACGAAGCCCTGTCCTTTGCCGAGTCCCTGCATCCCTTGCACTGGATGTCATTGACCTTTATTTCCTTGCCCATCTGTGATGAAAGCGAGGAAGCAAGCTTTTTCTGAACTTCAATCCCTTTGTTCTGAGCTATATATATAGGGCAGGAGCCGCAGTATGTTCCACACACGCCCGCCAAATTATCTGCTGACATTATAAACTCCTTAATTTTGGATATTCCTAAGTTAAATTCTTTTGCGTGCTCCTATAATCCTTTAAAGGGAAAGATGAATTAATAATAGAAAATAATCATTTTGCAGAATATAAAGCGAAAATATCGCATTTTTCGGAGGAAAGAAAATGAATCTTACAACTACTGTAAGCCCTCTGGAGGACGTAAAGGCAGAAATGCTGCTCGTCACTGTTTTTCAGGGCGAGAACGAGCTTAGCGGAGGACTTGCATGGCTTGACAGAATACTAGGAGGCCAGATAGAGAGGCTGCTCACATCAGGAGAGGTCAGAGGCCAGTATAAGGAATTCGCAATGCTCCATGTGACCGGAATCGGCACGCAGAGAATACTTCTGATAGGACTCGGCAAGAGAGAAGACCTGACGATGGACAAAATCCGCAGTGTCGTTGCCATAGCGGCAAGAAACTGCAGAAGAATTCATGCCAAATCACTTGCGGTAGACAGCTTTGCCGCATACGGGATAATCCCCTACGAAAGCGCAAAGGCAATTGCCGAAGGCGTAGTTCTCGGTCTTTACAAATTCACCAAGTATATGAGCGAAAAGAGAGCCGCAAAGTATAAGGATACGATAGAGGAGCTCATAATCGCAGATACAAAGAAAGAAAACCTCAAAGAGCTTCAGAACGGATTTGATGAAGGATATACGGTTGCCTGCAACACCAATTTCATCAGGAACGTGGTCAATGAGCCTGCAAGCTTCATGACTCCTGAGGTATTTGCGGCAACAGCAGTCGAAAATCTCAAAGGCCTCAATGTTAATGTCAGGGTTCTTGACGAAACGCAGATAGAGAAGGAGGGCATGAAGGCATTCTCCGCTGTCGGAAGATCGTCAAACTGCGCGCCTCCGCGACTCGTCGAGGTTACATATGAAGGAAAGCCGGGAAGCCCGTGGATCGGACTTGTAGGAAAAGGCATAACCTTCGATTCAGGCGGCTACAATCTCAAGCCCGGAACATCAATGAAGCATATGCACTGCGACATGGGAGGAGCAGGGGCAGTTCTCGGAGCAATCAAGAGCGCTGCAGAGACAGGCCTTCCGGTAAACTGCGTCGCAGTAATGCCAATGGCTGAAAACATGGTAGCAGGCAACTCCTACAAGCCCGGAGATATCGTAGGCTCGCTTGAAGGCAAGAACATAGAGATAGTCAGCACCGATGCAGAAGGCAGGCTGCTTCTTGCAGACGCCCTCACATGGACCAGAAGAAAAGGCGTCGAATACCTCATCGACATAGCCACCCTCACCGGAGGCGTAGTAGTGGCTCTCGGATACCATCTCTCAGGAATCATGGGGACGGATCCGGCTCTCGTAAAGGCTATAGAAAAAGCAGGAAACACCTGCGGTGAAAAGGTTTGGGAGCTTCCTCTTCTTGAAGAGTACGGAATGCAGATAAGAAGCCATGTTGCGGACATAGAGAACAGCGGCGGCAGAGGCGCGTCAACAATAACAGCCGGAATGTTCCTCAAGGAATTCACCGGAGACGCAAAGTGGGCGCACATAGACATAGCGGGAACAGCGACAATAGATTCTTCAATATATCCCTATGTCAAAAACCCCTATATGCCTAAAGACGGGGCAACCGCAGTGGGCGTAAGAATGCTCTATCAGTTCCTCAGCGACTATGCGGCAAACAGCTGTAAGCTTTAATTAATCAGGCCGGAGGGAAATATGAGAAAATACATACCGGGGCTTATGATTTGCGCCCTTGCATTTG
>JAKSUM010000207.1 GCA_024409025.1 bacterium
TTCCCGTTTTATTTTAAGGAGCTTGTAAAAAGATATACATTTATCTTGTCATAATTCAGCGAATATTATCACATATTATCCCAAAAAAGCTTCAGAATCAATGAAATATCCGCTTAATATGCGGCTTTTTTTATTCGTAAAAGTATGTGACTTGACCGATTGGAATCGATTCTGTATTACGTACACCTTAAAGCTCTTTCCATAATGAGAGCTTTGGGATTCCTATATATCTGTGGAGCAGGGATATTGTATCAGGATCATATTCGATTTTTGCGTTTTCTATCAGTATTCTGTCTTTCCCTCTGTTTTCATTTGGATATATTGATCTTATTTTTGATATTTCCTTTTCATGCGGCCCGCACAGGACAGCTCCCTTTATCCATATTGACTGATCTGAGTATGCGCCTGACGAGTCTTCCGGAGGGTTTACCGTAAGGTGTTTTCTGCAGGCTATTGCGCCTTTAAATATGGACTTCTCTTTCTGTATTGTGAAAAAAGGCCTCAGATATATGTTTTCATTGCAGTATAATACAAATCTGTCTGACGAGGATTCTATCCTTCCGCCGCTTGCATAAAGGTTGCCTGATACGCATACTGACGCCTGCGTGCCTTTTATTGATGGTATAAGGGAAGAATCATGAGCTTTTGACGCTCCGTACGGATCAAAATTTTTTAAAAGAAGCATGTCTCCGTCTATAAACAGGCTGCAGCCGGAGCATTCTATAAGTCTTCCGGATTTTTTTATCAGGATATCCGGATATGAGACTATGCTGCCGCTTATATGATATGAGCCTGAGGATGATTTAGCAAAGCTTCCTGAAGGCGCTTCAGATGAGGAGCTCTCTCCATACAGGTATATGTTTTTCCTCATTATATAGATTTTTTTGCCTCCGAGAGCTCTTTCGCTGATGTTTTCCATTATGTCTGAATGAGTTTCTGAAGCGTATTTCCTAAATTCTCTTAATGATTCTTCTGTTATCGGTTCTATTGCCCCTTCCTCTATAAGAGCATCTGTAATGTCTTCCGCGTCGGCTTTCCATGGAGCAAAATCTTCTGAGTCAAAGGCCTGCATTTTTTCATATATTATTTTTTTGCTTCCTTTAAAATCAGCATACGGATCTATTGCAAATGCTCTTTCTTTTGTTATCTCATGCTCTGAAGTCAAGCCCAATTTATTATTTTCGTTTTTCCCTCCATATGCGTAGAGATTTCCTCTGACTTTGGGATATTCTCCAAGCTGTCTTTCTTTTGACAGCCTTGCAAAGCATAGGGATGGATATGGGGATGTGACCTGCATTTGCCCTGCAGAGTATACGTCGCCTTGAATTTCAGAGGATCTTCCTATATCTGCGGCGTATGTTCCTGATGCGATGCAGTATGGCCACTTTTTTTCTATGACTGCCTCAAATGTTTTTGACAGGGACGCCCCGGATGATTTTATGATTAGATCTACCGAATAAGGCGGAGTCTGGTTTTTCCGCCCAGGTATTGAAACAGGAGAGCCTGAGGAAAAGTTATATACGGACATTGATTCAGGCTGTCCGCTGAAAGTTATTGATACCTTACAGCCGTTGTCTATTGAAAAATTGCTGTCACAGGATGCGTCAAAATGAAATGTGCCGTCATTTGAGCCTAAAATAATATTTTCCCATTCTTCTCCTGTAAGAAATGCCGTTTTTTTGTTTTTTGAATAAGCCTGTCTTTTTATTCTGTATAATGACTGATTCAGGGCTGATTTTGCTGTAAGTCTTATTTGATGCCATTCCGCTTCTCTTTGTGTCTGACTTACAGTAAAAAACGAGAGCATGGATATGGCAGCTGATGCTGCGGTTATAAATCCGGCAACGGCTATTATAAGCATAAGATTGCCTGTCTGTCTTCTTTTCATTGTTTTTTCCCGTTCCTTATCTCTGCAGAGCCGGTCATAAATGCGCTTTGCGCATATGATATAGTAAAAAATACAGTGTCCGAGTCATCTGAAGACTGTTGAAATGATAATGACGATATGTCTTTGGCGATAATATGACGGCAGTCTGCTGATTTTTCCTTCTCATCCCTGAATGTCTTTATTGCCATTTCCATGCTGGCTTCAGATTGAAGGTCTTCTGTCGAAAAATATTTTATTGCCTCATACAGGCACGTTATTCCGTCTTTTTTTCTTGCATAGAATGATGTTATGCCTGCAGGCTTCTGTTTTTCTGATGATTCGTACTGGCTTTGGCTGTAATATGGGGATTGTGACTTAATTCCTGATGGAATGAGCGCATATATCTCAAATGATTCCGGAATTTCTTTGGATTTTATGATTTGGATGCTTCCGGATATGCATTGCGAGAGGGCTGTCTCTATCTTTTTTGATGAGCATGACAGCTTTGAAAAGGTTTCTGCGCTTTCTTCGGTGTTCTTCCATATTGATGAGATTGATTTAAATGCCGATAGACAGATCAATATTGCTATTGAAGATATTGAAAGGGCTATGATTACTTCTGCCGCTGTGAATCCCTTCTGCTTCAATTTGTCCTCTTTTCCGTTATTATTCTCTTTGTATACATGATTTTTTTCATTCCGATTCCTTCCGAAAATTCCTGAGATGATGGAGCTTCCTCATTCCACCAGGCTTCTATGCTTATGTCTGCGAGAGCTATTGGGCATCCGCTGTAATCCGATGGGGCTTCAGCGGTCAGCCTGTAGGTTATCATATACCATAGCCAGGCACTGTATCTCTCTGTGCGCATAAGGATTTTTCCCGTATTGCCTATTATTGCTTTGGACTCAAGCAGCTGCCGCAGATCTGCTTCAGGGCATCCTTTTAATGCTTCTTCCGGAGAACTGTATAACGGGTATATGCCTGATTGGAATGTTTCATCTGGAATTCCGCCTTCTTCTGCAAGGGACAGTATGCTTATTGCCGTATTCGATGCTGATAATGATAACGATGATTTTTTTGAGCACTTTATTGCTTGTGGCAGTATTCCTGCTGTCATTATTATAAGAATTGATAGAAGAAATACGGATGTTATTGATTCTATGGCTGAAAATCCCCGACTCAGGTGACGCATTAAAGAGCCTCCACTAATGATGACAGAGGAGAGAGTATTGCTGTAACAGTCACACCTACAGCAGCTCCCATTATGCCTATCAGAGCCGGCTCGAGTATTTTTTCTGCGGCCTCTATTACCCTGTCGTATTCCTTTTTGCAGTAAGAGCTTATGTATGCAAGCGATTCCTTTATCCTTCCGGTCTCTTCTCCTGTCTCAATCATCCCTCCGCTTGCCTTAGGCTACTATCTAAGACATCAT
>JAKSUM010000208.1 GCA_024409025.1 bacterium
GTCAGCGAGAAAAACAGGCTGGGAAGGCCTTGGGAAGGAGCCTACTCGGAGTTTATGAGGATTTATGGATAAATTTATACCTGCTGAATGCGCGTCTGCCGAATACGAGGAGAAGCGCTCACGCTTTATATCTTCAGCAGCTCCTGTTTTCTCTGCGGAAGAGGCGAGACTTTTTATTGCGTCCGTAAAAAAGAAATATTCGGATGCCACTCATAATGTTCCGGCATTCGTCATAGGCGAAGGAAATTCTGTTATTTCAGGATGCAGCGATGACGGGGAGCCTTCAGGAACGGCAGGAAGGCCGGCTCTGTCGGTTCTTGAGATGTCGCAGGTAACCAACATAGCTGTTGTTGTTACGAGATATTTTGGCGGCATCAAGCTTGGTACTGGAGGGCTTGTCAGAGCTTATTCCGAGTGTGTTAAGAGAGTTCTTGAGGTTGTTCCTAAGGCAAGGATTATAAGGGCATCGCTATTTCAGGTGATGCTGCCATATTCTTTCTATGAATCATTTTTAAGGCTTGCCGCTTCAGAAAACGCCGAGATATGCGCTTCGGAATTTGACAGCGATGTTGTCCTTACAGTAAAGACGGCTGCTTCAGGTTTTAAGGATTTTGCCATTAAGACCGCCGACCTTACAAATGGTACCGCTGTCATTGAGATTATTCGTGACGATTATGAGGATATTGTCCGAATCGGCTGAATTGGCGCCGGATTAAATTTTAGGAGTTCTTATGTTGTTCAGAGATTATGATGAGATAGTTCAGGAAGCTAAAAAATTCGCTCCTGTGACAGTTGCGGTTGCCGGAGCTGATGATTCAGCCGTCATGGAAGCTCTTAAAAGGGCCGAGCTTGAAGGCCTTGCCAAGCCAATACTTATCGGAGTGAAATCGGAGATACTGAGGATTGCGGAAGAGCTGGATTATAAGATTTGTCATGATTCAGTTATTGATGCTTCATCGCCTGATGAATGCGCCTATGAGGCTGTCAGGGCGGCAGCTGAGGAAAGGGCCGGAATCGTTATGAAAGGCCGCATACAGACATCAGTGCTGATGAAAGCCGTGTTTAATAAGGAAAAAGGACTTAGGACAGGCAGGATTATAAGCCATGTGTTTTTTATAAAGCTGCCAGGATATAAATTTGTAGGCCTTACTGACGGAGGAATAAATATAGCTCCGGAGCTGCCGGAACAGGCGGCTATAATACAGAACGCTGCCGATTTCTGCCATTTGATGGGACTTGCAATGCCGAAAGTCGCGGTTCTTGCTCCGGTGGAGACTGTCAGCGAGAAGATTCCTTCCACTCTTTATGGAGCTGTCCTCTCTAAAATGGCTGACAGGGGGCAGATAAAAGGAGCTCTTGTCGATGGACCTCTCGCGTTTGACAGTGCTCTTCTTCCTGAGTCCGTTAAGGAAAAAGGCATTGTCTCGGATGTCGCCGGAGATGCGGATATTCTTTTTGTTTCGGATATTGATATGGGGAATGGCCTGTTTAAGGGGCTTGTTCATTTTGGTAAAGGAATTCCGGCAGCAGTTATTCTTGGAGCTAAGACTCCCATAATCGTAACGTCCAGGGCTGACTCGTCCGAATGCAAATTTTATTCTATTGCATTGAATGTCCTGTATGCCGGAAAGCTTAAGAAAGCCGGGGAAATTTAGCATGGCAAAAAAAAGGCTTGATGTATATGTTACCGAAGCTTTTTCCCTCGACAGCAGGCAGCAGGCTCAGAATTATATCATACAGGGGCATGTCAGGGTCTGCGGACGCGAGGAGAGGAAGCCGGGATATTATTTAAAGGAGAATGACGAGGTTGAGCTTAGCGCTCCTAAAAAACAGTATGTAAGCAGAGGCGGCTACAAGCTTGCTCAGGCTCTTGACTGTTTTGGCATAGATCCGTCTGGGATGGTATGCATAGATGCCGGAGCGTCTACTGGCGGATTTACAGACTGTCTGCTTCAGAGAGGTGCTTTAAAGGTCTATGCCGTTGATGTAGGAAGAGGACAGATTGATGAATCGCTAAGACGTGACGGCAGGGTTGTTGTTATGGAGGACGTCAATGTCCGTTATCTGGATTCATCCGTTATTCCCGAGAAAGCCTCAATAGTAACCGCAGATCTTTCCTTCATATCCCTTGACAAGGTTCTTGCTGTTCTTTCCGGCCTTCTTGATGATGACGGCATTATAGTGGCTCTTGTAAAGCCACAGTTTGAAGCCGGAAGGGGAAAGACTGACAGAGGCGTTGTAAAGGATGTTAAAATTCATATCTCAGTGCTTGAAAATGCCGTAAGATACGGATTTGACGCAGGCCTTTATCCTGTTAAATGCGTCTGGTCTCCTATAAAAGGTCCTTCGGGAAATATAGAATTTCTTATGATGTATTCAAAAAAAGAGACTGAATGCCTTATTAATGCTGAAGAGACGGCTAAAGAGGCATGGCGTTCTCTCGGAGGGAAAAAATGAAGATTGCCCTCTGCCTTTCAGGACCAGAGAGAATGGCGGAGGCTGATGAGATTGTAAGAGCCTCTAAAGGGCTTGATATGGATTTTTCGGTGTCGGATTATGCTTCATCGTCTTTTTCGGATGTCCCCTTAAAATCTGATGCCATATTAAGCATAGGCGGAGATGGGACTTTTCTTAAAGCCGCCTCTGCGGCAATGCGAATAGGATGTCCTATTATAGGGTTTAACCTTGGTACTTTGGGTTTTCTGACGGAAGCCGGATACGGCGACAGAAGAGCTGTTCTTGAAAGGATAGCCTCCGGCAATGCCGAGATAAGGGAGAGGATGACTATTGAATGCCTTGTCATGATCGGGGAAGAACGTGTAAGACTCGGGGAGGCGCTTAATGAGGCCGTGTTTTATAGGGGGGATGATGCGAGACTTCCTGACATATCTTTTTTTGTGGATAATCTGCAGGGTGCCTCTTTTAGAGCTGACGGGCTCATAGTTTCAACTCCTACAGGCTCGACCGCCTATTCTCTTGCAGCCGGCGGCCCTATTGTCGCTCCAGATTTGGAATGCCTTCTTGCCGTGCCTGTATCTCCGCATACACTTACGAGCAGGCCTCTTGTCCTGCCTTCTTCAAGCAGTATAATGATATGCGAGAATACGGGGAGGGCGATGGCTGTTTCATTGGACGGGCATTCAAGGCACAAGGTGCCTTCCGGAGGAAAGCTTCTTATCAAAAAAATGGATGCCGGACTGAAGGTATTCTCTTTGAGAAGTGATTTTTTCGCGGTTCTTAGAGATAAGCTGGGATGGATCGGCGGAAGGTGATTTATGTACAGAAAAACAGTTCT
>JAKSUM010000209.1 GCA_024409025.1 bacterium
TTCCTTAAGAACCTCAGGATCTTCGGACGCCTTTGCCGTGTAGTTGGAGACTACAGGGAATAAGGGCTTGGAGAATGATGCCTTGTCTATCATTGCTGCAAATTCCTCAGCGGCTTCCTTCATAAGAGGCGAATGGAATGCGGCTCCTACCTTGAGGGGAACTACCCTTTTGGCTCCGGCAGCCTTTATTATTTCCGAGGCCTTCTGGACCGAGGCGATTGTGCCGGATATTACAACCTGCTCAGGCGAGTTGTAGTTGGCTACTCCGACATAGCCGTCTTCGGATGCCTGAAGACAGAGCTCTTTTATCTGTTCCGCCTTCATCCCTATTACAGCAGCCATTGTGCCTGGGGATTTTATCCCAGCGTCATTCATTAGCCTTCCTCTTTCCCTGACAAGCCTGAGGCCGTCTTCGAAAGAAAGGACTCCGGCTGCGGTCAGAGCTGCGTATTCGCCAATGCTGTGACCTGCAGATGCCGACGCCTTTATGCCTCTTTCCTCAAGAAGCCTGCTTGCTATTACTGAATGGACATAAATTGCCGGCTGTGTGTTTATGGTCTTTGTAAGCTCTTCGTCAGTGCCTCTGAAGCACATTTCCGAAAAATCGAAGCCGAGAATTTCGTCAGCCTCTTTATAAAGCTTTTTTGCCGTTTCCGATGATTCGTAGAAATCAAGCCCCATGCCTGGCTTCTGAGCCCCTTGGCCGGGGAATATGAAAGCTGTTTTTTTCATTATATAGATATCCTGTGAAATAAATTATGTACGGTCTACCATTTGAGGATTATGGATCCCCATGCAAGACCTGCGCCTATTGCCGTCAGAAGAATTGTGTCGCCTTTTTTGATTCTTCCGCTTTCGACAGCTTCGCAGAGAGCTATCGGGAGCGATGCGCAGGAGGTGTTTCCATATTTCTGAAGGTTTACTATGGTCTTTTCTTCAGGTATTCCGAGTCTTTTTCCTACTGACTCTATAATTCTTATGTTAGCCTGATGCGGGATGAAGTGGTCTATGTCTTCTACTGTCATTCCAAGCTCTTCAAGAGCCTTAAGGGCTGCTTCAGGCATCTTTGTGACAGCCTGGCGGAAGACGTCTCTTCCATCCATATGAACCGCATGCATGTGATTTTTTACGGTCTCTTCGGTTGCCGGCATCAGAGAGCCTCCTGCCGGAACCTTGAGAGCGTCTGCAAATGCTCCGTCTGCTGATATGCTGAAGTTAAGTATTCCGCTTCCTTCCTTTGCGGGAGCTATTACCGCTGCTCCAGCTCCGTCTCCGAAGAGAACGCATGTACTTCTGTCTTCCCAGTTCTGAATCCTTGAGAGAGTTTCGCCTCCAAGAACCAGCACTGCTTTTACGGCTCCGCTTGCTATAAACTGTGATGCTATTGTCAGGCCGTAAAGGAATCCGCTGCATCCGGCCTGAAGATCGAATGCTGCCGCATTCTGGAGTCCGAGCTTATGCTGGACGAGACAGGCTGTTGATGGGAAAGGCATGTCCGGAGTAGCTGTGCAGCCGATTACAAGCTGTATGTCGTCAGGATTGATTCCTGATCTCTCAATAGCTATATCAGCGGCTCTTTTCATCATGTCGGACGTTGCCATGTCATCGGGAGCAATTCTGCGCTCTTTGATGCCTGTCCTTGTTGTTATCCATTCGTCGCTTGTATCGACGATTTTTTCCAAATCAGCATTGCTGAGGATCTTTTCAGGGATGAAAATCCCTATTCCAGCTATTTCTGCTGGTATGCCTTTGAACATTATATGTAGCCTTTCCTGAAAAACATAAAAATAAATTCTATGACATCAGGCCGTGGCATGAACGCATAGAATTTGATTTTTTTCCGCAGAAGAATTAGTTTTCTGAATTTGTCTCTTCAGCGAGCTTGAGGATCTGTTTGCCTTTGTACTGTCCGCAGCTGGGGCATACATGGTGAAGAAGTACTGGTTCCTTGCAGGAAGGGCAGGTTGTTACTGCGGGAAGCTCGAGATGTATGTTAGCTCTTCTTCTTCTCGTCTTGGAATGTGATGTTTTGTATTTGGGATTAGCCATTATTTAATTCCTCTTTTCTGATGAAGTTTTTGCCTTTGCGCTAACCAATATACGCCAGTCGCGTTATTGGAAAATTTCTTTTATTATTCTCGGCAGGTGCACTGCCCGTTATTCAGGCTGCCTCCGCATTCGGAACAAAGCCCTTTGCAGCTCTCAGAGCATACTGCCGCAAACGGCATGTTTACGACAAGATTCTGCCTTATGGCTTCAGTCATGTCCAGCTTGAAGCCGGAATATGAAAATTCATCTTCTTTTACGCCTGATTTTTCTTCCTGTCTTTTCTCCTTTTTCAAGGATCCGCCAGAAGAAGTCTTGTCTCTCCTGAAAAATTTCTCCGTTATTTCAGCTGAGACCTCGAGGCTGAATTCTTCAAGGCATCTGGAACAGACTGCTTTTGCATAAGCTTTGACTCTTCCTGAAAGAAGCATGTTTTTGCCGGTATTGGTAATCTCAAGCTCGCCGCATATTCCGTGAAAATCAGCTTCGCTCTCTCCGGCTCCTTTTATCTCGCCGTTTTCAATTACGGCTGTTTTTTTTGAACCGCTCTGTCTGCAGATGTCTTCTATGTCGGATATAATTAAATTTCTGTTCATACAGGCCAAGTATGCAATTTTTTACGCTCCGTTTAATAAAGTACATATCATTATAATTGGAAGAGATAAAAAAGTCAACTCCTTTTTATCTTTATATGCTTCAGATTCGGCTCCGCTTTTCTTCATGTCTGAAGAGATTAAAGACCATAGATGCTTTTTATTTCCGAGCGGTTTTCCCTGTGACCTGCACATATCGTTTTCATCTTCCATTCCCCTTTGTGAAGATAAATTTCGGCTGCTATTACGGTCTTTTCGAGTAGAAGGCCTTCAAGCCTTATAAAATATTTTGCCTCTCCGTTTATTATGACTGTCACGGCAGGGGAGTCTATTCGGGAAAAGTTGCAGCTGCCTGATTTTTCCGCTATTTCGAAGCCTATTATTATTTTTTCAATGTCTTTGACTGAAGAGGATATATTCACTGTCAGTTTCGGATTGTTTCTGTCCGGAACGATTATTGCGGGGATGTTTGGGGAGGCATTTGACTCCATGCATGCTTCGCAGCCTTCATGTCCGTTTTTTATTATAAATGCGAAGGAGCCTATTGTCATGGGAATAAGTTTGCCTGAATCAGCATATTCAAACATTATAGTGCTTCCTGCGGCTTCCGGCAGGGGAACTCTCT
>JAKSUM010000021.1 GCA_024409025.1 bacterium
GATATTATACATATAAATCACAAAAAAATCTATATTTATTGCAAAAATCATATATGCCCTTCTTCTTATTCAAAAGGCTGGCGGAAAATTTGCTATTATGACCGCCACTTTTCCTCCTGTGGTAAGGCATTTTATGCTAAAGGCAGGTCTTGACTTTAAAGAGCCTGAAGCCCCGTTTTTTACTGATTCGATTCGCAATTATATTAAATATGGGGAAGCTGACGATTTTGATTATGATTTTATAATTGAGAAGTCACAAGGCAAAAAGGCTCTTGTAATATGCAATACCGTTAAGTCTGCACAGCATGTATATGGAAAATTAATGGAAAAGCTTGGCGATAATAATGCCCTTCATCTTCTTCATTCTGAATTTACGAGAAAAGACAGGAGAATGCTTGAAAAGGCGATTATGGAAGCTGAAGAGCCCTGCATATGGGTTACGACTCAGATTGTCGAAGCCAGCTTGGATATAGATTTTGACATTTTGTTTACGGATTTGGCTCCTGTTGACAGACTTGTGCAGAGAATGGGCAGGTGTTACAGGCGCAGGGAATATTCCGTCGGAGAACCTAATGTCTATATTTATAATCTTATGGACGCTAAGCATAAAGGCAAGAATACAATATATGATGAGTTTATATTGAAACGCTCGGCTGAGGCTTTGCGGAAATATGGCGGCATTTTGTCTGAGAAGGATAAAGCTGAGTTGGTTAATAGCGTTTATGATGCGGAAGCCCTTCGTGAAAGCAATCGTGAAAGCAATTTCTATAAGTCTGTTGAAGACGGCATATCGGAGCTAAAGAATATTCTTTCTGATATCTATAGTGCAGAAAAGGCTGAAAAGAAATTCAGGAACATACAGTCTGTTGCCGTTATTCCGGATAATATATATGATGCCAATATAGATGATATTGATTCGTTAATTGATATTATCAGAAATGAAGAGTCATCCTTATACGAAAAAAAGCATGCTGAGGAACAGCTTTTTGATATGACCGTGTCCGTCAATTTTATGAAATATCGGAAGATAATAGAAAGCCCTAAAGTGCTTAATTATGGAAATTCTAAGATGTTTTATAGGATTAATGGCATGGATTATGATTTTGATGATTGTTCACTGAGAGGTTCAGGACTTATTCCAAAAATAACAGACTCTGAAGACGAGTGCTTCTTATAAGCATGCAAATATTTTGGGAGTTGTCGACCTCCAATTCTGCAAAAAATACGGGGGATCGACAACTCTCACTCCTAAGAGGATTTTTCCGTGTTTTTATTTGAAAATAGGGTTGACAAGATGGAACTTTTAAAGTAAAATTTAGAGGTCGACATTTTAGGGGCTTGTAAAGCCCTTGTAAGTGGTACATTTTTATCCCTTAGTTCAAATCTAACCATACTGGAATGTAAATCTGTTATCGGAATGATTCATAGAATCTGCGGATATGTTCAAATCTAACCATACTGGAATGTAAATCAGCTGCTGCAGGTGGTGCAGATGAATCATAACCGATATATGATATAATTAACAAAATAAAGAACGATGATAAGATAAAATGAACGAATAATCTATAAGAAAGAAAGAGGTTAAATCAAAAATGCAAATAAGCAAAGAAGAGAATTTCGAGGGAAAAGAAGAGGATTTCAAAGTATCGGAGATATTCAGAGAACTGAAGTCAAAATATGAAAGTGTTGAAAAAGCAGATTGGTTCATCTCATCGCTTGAACAAACCTACAGAGAATTAAGAGATAAAAGAGATAAACCGCATAAAAGAGATACTGTAGTAGATTCTTTACAGGCTTGTGATGTTAAAAATAAATTTTCTTATGTGATAGCTAGTGTGATGGGTAATGTGATGGGTAATGTGATAGATGATAATTTGCTTAATGGTGTCCGCTCATCGCTTGAACGAATCTACAGAAAATCAAGAGGTAAACATCGTAAAGAATGTACTGCAGCAACTCTTTTTGATGCGATAGATGATTATGTGCGTCATCGTGGCGCCCTCCTTGTCCCCCTCTTTTCCTTATCGCATAGAGAGAAATCCGCTTCTTTTCTTAGTTCAATGACTACTTACGCAGCTCTAAAGCCAATCGTAAAAGCACTCATAAAGAACGATGTTTCTTATCTGAGTGAGTTAGATTTTGCATGTAAGATATATTCAGATACGCTTAAAGAAATAGATTTTGCATGTAAATTCTGTTCAGACATACTTGAAAAAGCTGAAGAAGCAAAAGAAGCAAAAGAGAACGACATCATAGGCTTCTTCTAGGCTTTGGCTTATGCTGAAGAGCATTTAAGAAATAGACTGATGAACGCAGAACAGCTTATAGAAGAGCTTCAAGACGAATCGTATTATCTCGATTCGCTATCAAAACAGATAAGTAAAGAGATATACACGACTAACAACAAGATGCGAATAGTCAATTATGATTCTGTCTATTCGTCTAATCGTTCTTATTCGTCTTGTTCTACATCAGCAACATTGACGAAGCTTGACAGGCTGCAAGAAGACTACAACAAGCATAAAGAACGATATGACAAACTTAAAGCAGCTTTTGAGTCTATGTGCTGTTCTGCGAATCTCAAACGAAAAGAATATTTCTTTATCCAATTATTTTTACAAAACTAAATCTTACCATACTGGAATGTAAATTTAGGAGAAATTTCTACATTGCAATTAGCATTACGAAAGAATATACGGTGAAGCAGTAAGTAAAGTTCGTGAGAACTTACAATATCTCGATGTGTTTGAGTATATTTGAACATATTTTGAGTAGCAGGACAATATTTCCGTCTTTCTTTAAAAAAAGGTGGATTTTATCCTTTTGTAGAAATATCTGCAATCAAATTGTTGGGAGATATTGTTATGAACACAGAGAAGACAATAACTATGAAGACAAATAGGGGAGACATCGTAATAAAGCTTTATGAAGATGTTGCCCCTAAGACATGCGAGAATTTCCTCGGTCTTTCCGCAAAAGGATATTATGACGGTCTTACCTTCCACAGAATCATAAAGGATTTCATGATTCAGGGCGGCGATCCGAGAGGAAACGGCACTGGCGGACAGTCCATATGGGGCAAGCCCTTTGAAGACGAATGCAAGAGAGAGGTTCCCTTCTCCAAGGTCGGTCTTCTTGCTATGGCAAATGCAGGCCCGAATACAAACGGCAGCCAGTTCTTTATCACAACCAGCGTTCCTAATACGAGACATCTTCATATGCACCATACTATTTTTGGCGAAGTAATAAGCGGAATGGATGTCGTAAGGGCAATAGAAAACAGCCCTGTTGATGATTGGGATCGTCCTTATGAAAAGCAGTACATCGTAAAGATGGTTCTGTAATTGGAGGGTTTGATTATGAAGAGAATTATGACTGCATGCTTTGCTTTTGTAATGCTGTTTGCTCTCACTTCCGCTGCTTTTGCCGCAAAGAAGCCTGTTCAGAAATCTGGAGCTAACAATTGGAGTAAGACGGTTGTTCTGCAGACTAACAGGGGAAATATTGAAATCAAGCTTATGGGAGATGTTGCTCCTAAGGCTTGCGAGAATTTTGTACGCTTGGTGCGCAAGGGATATTATGACGGGCTTACCTTCCATAGGGTCATAAAGGACTTTATGATTCAGGGGGGAGATCCTACAGGAACAGGATGCGGCGGACAGTCCATATGGGGCAGACCTTTTGAAGATGAATGTGTAAGGGATGTTGACTTTGGAATGGTCGGACTTCTTGCTATGGCAAATGCAGGGCCTTGCACGAACGGCAGCCAGTTCTTTATTACCACAAATGTAGAGCACACAAGACATCTTCATGGCCGCCATACGATTTTTGGTAAGGTCGTTTCTGGAATGGATGTCGTCAGAGCTATCGAGTCATGCAGGACAGGAGCTCAGGACAGACCTATAGAGAAGCAGTATATTGTTAAGGCCTATATTAAGGGCGATAAGAAATAGCTGTAATGTTTTTATATTTAAAGACGCTGAGAGGCGTCTTTTTTTATGTGTATTTCTTGAATATTAATGATGCCGTTAGAGTAAGTTGAAATTTTAATTTTAGATGGTTTCCCTATGCAGGTTTTTCTTATTTTTTGTTTAAAAAGGACTTTAAGAATTTTGCTGTGAAAGGTTAATGAGATGGCTATTTTTTGCCCTAATTCCGATTGCGGAATCGAATTGGATGATTCCTTTTCTTTTTGTCATCATTGCGGCAGTCCTGTAAGAAAACAGTGCCATGTATGTGGTAAGGTTTTGGCTTATGATGCGAATATATGCTCGTCATGTGGAGCATCTTTGGTTCATAAATGTTCTTCTTGCAATAAAAGCTTTCCGCTTGATTATAAGGTATGCCCTTATTGTTCAGAGCCGCTTGAAAAAAAGTGTAATTCATGTGGTACAGTACTTCCGCCTGCTTTTAGGGCTTTTAAGGTTTGTCCTTATTGCGCCGAGCCTCTTGAAAAAAAATGCAGTTCCTGCGGAAGGAAGATGGAAAAAGATTTTATCCTTTGTCCATATTGTGGTGATTCTTTAGGAAAAGAATCTGTCGATTTAAAGGAAGAGGCCAGAAGAAAAGCCGAAGAAGAGGCTAGAAGAAAAGCCGAAGAAGAGGCTAGAAGAAAAGCCGAGGAAGAGGCTAGAAGAAAAGCCGAAGAAGAGGCTAGAAGAAAAGCCGAAGAAGAGGCAAGAAGAAAGGCCGAGGAAGAGGCTAGAAAAAAAGCCGAAGAAGAGGCTGGTTTATTTGACAGTCTTTCTTCAGTATCTGTAAATATATTTTCTGATTTAGCTTCGGAAGAACTGTTTGATTTACAGGCGGATCTAAAGGAAGACGCTTCTGATGAAGGCGTTTCTGATCTAATTGGAGATATTGAAATAGATGACGGTTTGGATTTGGACAATTCTTCAACCGTTTTTTCTGAAGAATTAAGCTTAGATGATGATTTTAGCTTGATGAATGAAGATGAGTCTGAATTAAATAATGAGGATTTGCCGAAAGCTTCTGATTTATTTGCGATTGACTCTGCGGAGGCAAATATATTTGCCCAGTTTGCAGAAGAGGATGAGCTTATTGATAATGCGGAGCATGTTGAAATTCTGCAGGAGTCTAATGTATTTGCCCAATTTATTGATGATTCGGAGGAAGATGAAGAGTCTATAGATTTGACGACAGAGACTAATGTGTTTGCCCAGTTTATTGATGATGACGATGAGCAGCCTGAAGATTCGTCGTCTGGCAAGCTGGCGGCGGAACCTAATGTTTTTGCACAGTTTATAGATGAAGATGATGAAAATGATGAATCATCTTCATCTGTTGATAATTCTGTTTCTAAATCTGATGAGGAAAAATCTCCAGAGCCTTCTGTTTCTGCTCTAAGTTATCTTGGAGTTATTGATAATGAATTTTCCTTGGATGAGGAATTTACTCTTGATAATGAGATAAATGATTTGACATCTGTTCCGTCAGCTTTTGCTGGTGGCGGTGACGGTCATTGTTCGGATAAGATTAAGGATGATAAACATGATGCGGACGACAATAAGAAGCAGGAGCTTGTTAAAAAGCCTGCTTTTACAAAGAAGCCAGAGCCTCCGCATGAAGATGAAGAGCCATGGAAGCCTGAATTCGTTAAAAAGAACGAATTCAAGAAAAAGCCTGACCCTGTTAAGCACGATGATTCGGATGAATCAAGAAAGCCGGAGTTTATTAAAAAGACCGCGCTTCAGAAAAAAGCCCAGTTCTCGAAAAAGACTGATGCCGAGCCTAAGAATATTCAGACTCAAAAGCCTTCTGTTTCGGAATTGAAGAAGGATTCTGCTGCTAACAGTAAAGCGGTTGTTTCACCAGCTTTAGCCACTGCAGTCAAACCTGCTTTTAAAAAGCCTGATGATGCCAAGCCGTCCATTAAGAGGACAGTGCATGACAATAAGCCTAAAGATAAGCATGCTGAAGCCGCTGTCGGCAATAACCGCCGGACTCCTTCCGTAAAATCCTTATTGGAAATAGGGGATGTTCTTGAATTTGGACGGTATGCTTATGAGGATAACGGAGTTGAGCGTCCGGTAAAATGGAAGATTCTTGATATTAAAGACGGCAAATACCTTCTTTTCTCCCAGATAGCCATATTCGGAATGAAATTTAACGATGATTACAGTGATATTACATGGTCTGAATCCGATCTCAGACAATGGCTAAATACTGAATTTTATGAATCAGCCTTTACTGAGAATGAAAAAAATCAGCTTTCTTTTGTAAATACAAGAGCTGAAACATCTGTCTGTTGTCCTGTTGTTATACCTGGGGGAGTTATTGATAAGGTTTTTTGCCTGTCAAAGAGCGAGGCTATGAAATATTTTTGCGATAATTCGCTTAGGAAGAGAAAGGCAACCCCTTACGCCCAGGCTCAAGGGGCGTATGCAAATGATTTTGGATATTGTTATTATTGGCTCCGCTCGCAGAGCATAGATTTACGTAATGCCATGTATGTTAATGACAGCGGTGGAATTGACAGCGAAGGCTTTAGCGTAACAAGCGCCTTTAGTGCCGTCTGTCCTGCGATATGGGTTGATATGTCGAAATAAAAAAAAGCAGAGACTTGAGTCTCTGCTTTTTTTTATTGAAATTGTGAAAATTCAAAAGTCGGGAAAAGAAAATGCAGCAGCGGTTTCATCATATGACCTGGTATAAGAATTATATAAGACATTAATATTACCACAAATGCTATGATGCCGCCTATAGACCATTTTAGCTGCTTTTCTTTAAATTCGTCAGCCGACAGGAATTTATTATTATATTTCCATGCTAAAAAATTGCCCGTAAAGCCCAATGCGATTGCGATCAATATATATGCAATGAGAATCTGCTTTGTATATTCCGTGAAATGCAGTGACAATATTGGCATGATGAGAAGGGTAATTCCAACTAAAGCATTGAGGTTCCCCCATGCCCATATTGGAGTGATGAATAGGGCGCCGAAGTTTATAAGGCCTATTTTCTCTACTGAATAACGGAATGTTTTTTCTAAATGAGGATTTTTTGCCGCCTCTTCATATCTTTTGATTTCGCTTTCGCTTATGTTTTTGCTGCGCTCTATTGCCGGATCATTTTCTGTAATCTGGAGGGCTATGCTCGGATGAGGCTGGCGCTGCTCCTGTTTTTTCCTTTTAGGCGGCTCTATGTATTTCCGTCCTGATTCTTCTCTGATTTGATATTGATTATTATCCTGTCTGTCTGTGGCTTTCCCGTTGTTAAGCCGGTCATAATCTGCGATATCTGTCCGATTCACGATTTTTGGGGCAGACTCGCTATTTCTTACTGGAGCTTCAATGAAATGTTTTTCTTTTATATTGTCTGTAGCAGGAGAGGCATTTACCGTTTCCTGTTTCGGAATTTCGCTGCGGCTTTTCCTTACTGGAGCTTCAATAAAGGATTTTTGCTTCTCCTTTGCATTCTCACGCTCTGATTCGGGATTCTGACTGCCTGAAATCATATCTTCGTTATTCTTTACATCCGGCGTGTGCGGGCTTTTGGGCTCCGATGACGGAGTGAATTTCTGAAGAGCCTGGCTGAAGTCATTTTTCATCTGCTCGTTTATTGGCATCAGGCTTGCAGCCTTGTTGTCCTGTATCGGACCTATTGGATTTTGTATGCCTGCTACAGCGTCAGGCTTTGAAATGCTGTTTTGACGAAGATTGGGAATCTGCTGATTCGTCTGGGCTGTGGATGTGCCTATGTTTAAATTAAGCCTGCCAGCATCAGGATTATTTTTATCTCTGCCAACTGTCGGAAAATCATGTATGGCATGTTCCTGATGGCTTATTTCGGTCATCTGCCGTAATCCGGTCTGCTGTGACTGAGCACGGCTTCCGCTTTCGTTAAGTCTGTCGATCTGAAGGACATTTTGGGGTCTGTCGATGCTATGAGCAAGATTGAAAGAATCCTGATTGACAGCCTGTGGCGGAGCAGGCTGCTGACTTTGGGATGAACGGGCATTTAAATTAAGCCGGTTCATTGGAGTCATACCTTGAATTTTGCTTTCTCTGGCAGCCGGCTGGGGAGAAAATCCCTGTCTTCCCAGAGGCGCCATATTGTTAGAAGGAGAGCCGGAATTCAGAATAGACTGCCGCCTGAGGGGAGACATATTCCTCTGTTGAGCGGATGCGGGCTGCCTTATTGAAATGATTTGGGGAGCCGCTTCTTTATTGGAAGACTGACCTGAGCTTAAACTGATTCCATGTTGCCCTTGCATGACCTGCCTCATATCATTATATCCGGCATTGTCCGGTCTGAAGAATCTCGACTGCCTCTGGCCCTGCTGTCCAAAGGAATTGCTTCCTGGAGAATTTTGTCCTCCTGATGGATATCTGTTGTTCATTATATCTGAATCGACTTTCTGTCCTTATTTCTTGCAAAAAAAAATGTCAAATTCGCTTTCTGTCCTCTAAAAACGATTCTTCAAAACATCCTCATTATCCTTTTTTCCCTTGTCAGTGAAACCTTTATAAGATAAAAAAAAGACCGGATAATGCATGGAAGTCCAAACAGCTTTACCATATTATTCAATAAAAAAATACCAAGAGATATTTACATCAATCTATTTAAAATAATATACAAAAAAAAACTTTACTTTACAAAAAAAAATATATTCAATGCTCAATTTTTTTAACACGAAGTCCTATATAATAAATATAAATCAGGACAGCCGCTAAGCGGTTGATACAAAGAAATGTGAAAAGGGGATTCAAATAATGACAGACAGAGAAAAAAGAGCAGAATATGAAAAAAAAGCAATAGCAGACCGCATAAGTATTCTTGATAATGAAGACAATTATAAGGCTTATCTTGCAAAAATGGCTTTATTTCACTATTACAGTTGCAGAAACATAATTCTTATTGACTGGCAGAATCCTAACGCATCCTGGCTTGAAAGCTTCAGCTTTTGGAAGAAAAACGGCAGAATTGTAAAAAAAGGGGAAAAATCAATCAGGATTATTGCTCCTATAGTTTCATCGAAAAAGACCGAAGAGCCGGATGAGCTGATTCCATACGCATATACTAATATTTCCCTTTTTGATTTTTCCCAGACTGAACCGAGCCGTTGGAGAACATCATCAGCATTTCAGGCAAATCCTGATACTGTACTAAATTATGAGACAATAGCCGGAAGACTTGGAGCAATATGCGGTAATTCAAGCGCCTTCAGCTCAAAAATATCCGAAGACAAGAAAATTAAGATGATTGTTTATAAGACGGTCTATTCTATGCTCGGCTGCATGGCTCCTGATAAAAAGAATCTTGAAATGGAAGCTTTAAGCGCGCTTTATGTCGTATGCTCAGCTTTAAAGCTTGGTATTTCCGATATAAATCTTCACGGCATGAAAAATTGGGCAGAAGGCAAATCGGTTAAGGAACGGGCAAAAAGTCTTGAAAGAATCCGCAAGGCTGCCCATGCAATCATCGAACAGGTCAAAAATTCATAATTCGGCTGTATTTCCATACATATTTGATATAAATAAATAAGGCGGTGTATATAATGAATTTAAAACATGCGTTATTAAGTCCTTCGTCAGCATCCCGCTGGATTCAATGTCCTCCTTCAGCGCGTGAATGCGAAAAAATTCCGAATAAATCCTCATCATATTCGAAAGAGGGCTCTTTGGCCCATAAATGCTGCGAGCGTCTGCTCATTAATCATGATGAAGGTATATCGTGGATGGAATCTGAGAATATCAGTAAAGAGATGCGTGAGCATGCGGAATCATATTATAGTGAGGTTATGTCGCTAAAGGCAGAGCTTGAACAGCGTCATGGCGAGTCTGCCGAGCTTGGCATTGAGGTCAGCCTCGCTTTTGACGAGTGGATTCCGGAGAGCTTCGGTACTGCGGATGCCGTGTTGGCATGCGGCTCGGAATTATGGGTTATTGACTTCAAATACGGAGAAGGCATTCCTGTCCAAGCTGTTGGCAATCCTCAGTTGCGCATATATGCTGCTGGGGCATTACGGAAATATGATACTGAAGGAAAGATACGTGATATCGGACTGAGAATAATCCAGCCTCGTAATAAATCATTGACAGACGGAATGACAG
>JAKSUM010000210.1 GCA_024409025.1 bacterium
GTCTACAAGGAGAGGGCTGCAATCAGAAACAGGACAATGGCTTATCTTGGAGTCGCTATAGAGGACGATACCGAGAGGGAGCCAATTGAAGCATATGCCAGAATTGCGCAGAGCAGGGAGAAGCCTGACAGCCATGTCCTTACAGTCGTGGAGTCCGCATGTCAGGGCTGTCAGCCGAATGCAATGTATGTTACCGATCTTTGTCAAAGCTGTGTCGCAAGGCCATGCTTCAATACCTGCAGGTTTTCCGCGATAACATTTGAAAACGGGAGATCTTCAATAGATCCTAATAAATGCAGGATGTGCGGAATGTGCATGAAGGTCTGCCCCTATCAGGCTATAGTTAAGAGAATAGTCCCATGTGAGAATGTATGCCCTGTCGGGGCTATTGCAAAGGGGCCTTCCGGATATGCTAAGATTGATTTTGATAAATGCATATCCTGCGGAAAATGCGTCGCTTTCTGCCCGTTCGGAGCAGTTCATGAAAAGAGCCAGATAATAGATGTTCTTGCAAGAATGCGCCAAGGCAGAAAGGTAGTGGCCCTTCTGTCGCCGGCCTCAGCAGGACAGTTTCCCTGTACTCTTCTCCAGATAAATACCGCTTTGAGGATGGTCGGTTTCCATGACGTAATGGAAGTTGCTTACGGCGCTGATATTACTGCGAGAAATGAGGCTGAGGATTTTAAGGAGAGAATGGAGCGCGGTGATAAGTTCATGACAACGTCATGCTGCGCATCCTATAATGAGCTGACAAAAAAGCATCTTAATGAGCTCAAGCCTTTCGTGTCCGAAACGAAGACTCCTCTTTTCTATACTGCGGAGGAGGCTAAAAGAAGATATCCTGATGCCGTTACCGTATTCTTCAGCCCATGCGTCGCAAAGAGGAAGGAAGCGTCTGATAATGACAATGTCGATTACGTCCTGACGTTTGAGGAGATGGGGGCTCTTATGATTGCTTTCAAAATACAGGTGGCAAAATGCGATGAGACTCCTTTTGATTATAATTCCTCAAAACAGGCAAGGCGCTTTCCTGTCATAGGCGGGGTTGCCGAGTCTGTCAGAGCCGCGCTTGGAGATGATGCCGGAATGCTTAGACCTGTCATAATACAAGGGCTTGACAAGCAGAGCGTTCGTGATCTTAAAAAATATGCAAAGGACGGCTGCTGCCCTGACGGCAACCTTATAGAGGTTATGTCATGTCCCGGAGGATGCATATCCGGAAACGCTGTCATCAATTCCATTAAGACGGCCCTGAAAAAAGTCAATGACTATTCCGGAGAAGGTCCGGAGCTTTGATAATGCCGTAGGGCGCCCAATCTGAGGCGCCCTCTTTTTATGCTTTCTTTAAGAGGGATAAAAAGGATTTGCAAAGAAAACATTTTAAGGCCCTCGGAATGTGAAATAAGTGAGGGCTCCCGATTTTTATATTGAGAGGAAATTCTCCATGGACAATATGAATCTTGATTTGTACGGAGAGCTCGAAGATCTTGACATAGATGATCTTACTCAGGAAATGACCCTTGAGGACCTCCTTCATATTATGGTTGAGAAGGGATCTTCCGATCTTCATCTTAAGGCAGGCTGCGCTCCCATGATAAGAGTTGACGGCGAGCTCGTTCCAATAACATATGAGCTTCTTTCGCCTGAAGTCGTCAGAAGAATGATTGAGAGCATACTTACCGAGGAACAGAAGGCAAAGTTTGTTGTGGACAAGGAACTGGATCTGGCATACAGCGTTCCCGGTCTTTCAAGATTCAGGGTTAATGTCTTCCTCCAGAGGAATACTTGGTCTACTGCCATCAGAGTCGTGCCTTCAAGACCGTTCTCTATAGACGAATTAAAGCTTCCTCCGATTCTTAAGGAGCTTGCAATGAAGCCCAGAGGCCTTATTCTTGTCACAGGCCCTACCGGAAGCGGTAAGTCCACGACATTGGCCGCCATGGTGAATCATATAAATGAAAATAAGCGCTGCCATATCGTTTCTGTCGAGGATCCTATAGAGTTTATACATAAGGATAAAAACAGCGTCCTTAGCCAGAGAGAGGTGGGGGAGGATACGAACAGCTTCTCCGCAGCGCTAAAGCATGTTTTGAGACAGGATCCTGATGTCATACTCATCGGTGAGATGAGAGATCTTGAGACTGTTTCCATAGCGATTACGGCTGCCGAGACAGGCCATCTTGTTCTTGCGACATTGCATACGAGCAGCGCTGCCACGACAGTTGACAGAATGATTGACATATTCCCGCCACATCAGCAGCAGCAGGTCAGAATGCAGCTGTCTGTTACGCTCGAAGGCATACTTTGTCAGACGCTTATTCCAAAGGCTAACGGAAATGGAAGAGTTATGGCAATGGAGATCATGCCTGTAACGCCTGCAATAAGAAACCTTATACGCGAAGGCAAGAGCTATCAGATTCCGAATATGATCCAGTCAGGAGCCCAGTTCGGAATGCAGTCGCTTGATGTCGCTCTCAGGAATCTCTTTGTCCAAGGGCTCATAACTTATGATGAGGCTGTTGCAAAGGCGTCATCTCCTGATGAGCTTGCAAGGCTTGTAGGCAGATAAACTTTTTAAATGAAATAAAAAAAAAGATTTCCCGAAGGGGGTTTTGAAAAGTAATGATAAATAAGGCTGAATTGCTTAAAGGAATGCTTAACAAGGGAATATATGAAGTTCATATAGTTCCCGGCTCTCCTGTTATGTTTAGAAACAAGGTTGGAGATCTCGAGCCTCTTGATGACGGCTATGTTCTTCCTGACGATACCAGAAAATTCATCGCTGACGTTCTCAGCAGCGAGCAGAAGGCTGAATTCATTGAAAAAAACGAGCTTGATTTTGCCATGAGCGTATCCGGCCTTTCCAGATACCGTTTCAGCATATTCATGCAGAGAAGCTCTATCTCCGTCATAATAAGGACCTATCCGATGAAGATTCCGACATTTGACGAGCTCAGACTTCATAAAGGCATTAAGGAAGTAATAAGCCCGATCACCAAAGGTCTCGTAATTGCTACAGGGCCTAAAGGCGGCGGAAAATCCACGACTTTGGCGTCCCTTATAAACTATATACTTGCGGAAAGACCGGTAAAGGTCCTTACAATCGAAAATCCCGCAAGATTCCTTTTCCGCAGCCAGAAGGGAATTGTCTACCAGCGTGAGATGGATATAGACATAAAAGACAGAAAGCGCGTCTTCTCCACCCTTACCAAACAGAGAG
>JAKSUM010000211.1 GCA_024409025.1 bacterium
TTCATCATGAAATATATATCCAAGCTCCCTGTTTTTGTCGATTGCGGACATGCTGAAATTCTGGGAGCCGACATATGTTTTGCTGTCTGCCGTATGTGAATCGACGCTGACTGCCTTCGCATGTATGTAGGGAGAGACGAGAAAATGGACATCCGCCCCTTTGAGATACAGATATGCGGCTGGCTGCATGTTGTTCTGTGCGATTCCGGGATCTGTTATTGTAAGATCCGTCTTGACTCCCTCATCTATTTTTGAGGCAAGAAGATCTACTGTTGCTTTATCCGTTATTGCCTGCTGAAGAACTGTTATGTCCTTCTTTGCACCGCTGATGAGCCCGTGAAGCTGGGTTCTTGCGTTGTCAGGGCTTATTACGAGATTTGTATCGCCCATATCGGGAAGATCCGTTCTTTCCCAGTCCGAATTGAAGATGGTTTCAACCTGACTTACTGTTTTTGGATCCTTGAGGACTATTGCTCCGAGATCAAGATTCTTTCCGAATGTCGAGCTGCCGAGATTTCCTGTGAGGATTAGCGCTTCCTTGCCGTCAAAGACCATGCTCTTTTCATGTGTAACCCTGCTTTTTGAAAATTTAGGATTATCCGGCTTGTATTCGGCTCCTCTTGCGACCATATCGTCAATGAATGCCTTGCTGGGGTTGTCCTTTGCTCCTGTCCAGTAGAAAGGATCGTCCTCTATCATAAGCCTTACATGGACGCCTCTGTCAAGAGCTCTATGGAATGCGTCTGTAAGCTCAGGCGTATTGGCCGTTACTATGTAGATGTGGAGATCTATCGACTCTTTTGCATTGTCAATCATGCTTACAAGAGTTTCTAAGCCTTTTTCGCGCATGACTACAATTTCGGGCGCTTCTATTGTCTCTGTCCTGGCGGCTTTTGAAGATTTGGTCTTCTTTGGCGCTGCTTCCTCTGACGCTGTCCTGACATCGGAGATATCGGCGCTTTCGGCCATGATTTCGGGAGCTGCCTCTGGTGCCTTTGACGGAGCGGCAGGGGCTGCTTCAGATACTGCAGAGATATTCTGGGTTATTCCGAAATTTATTCCGCTGATATTCATAAAGATTTATCTTCCTTTCCGGATGATGAGGGATATGTCTCGCAGAAATTTTACAAGCATGTCGATACCGTCCAGATATCCTATGATATTGACGACATCCCTGACTTCCTTGTCATATGTGAAATTCTTGCCTGCCAAAATGACCGCCTGAGAAGCGGCTCCTGACAGCTTTGCAAACTGATAGCGGACATGTCCTTTTGAATTTATGTAAATCTGATGATTGATTCCGTTTTCTTCTTTGATTCCGCTGAGTATCTCGTCCGTCTCCGCTACATCGAACGATGCTTCCTCAAGGACTGCCGTCAGTGTTTCCGTGTTGAATTCCCAAGCCATGTTGAAGGAAGAATTCCTTTCTGATTGTTTGTTTTTGAACCTGCCGGGCTTATGTAAGCGGGCGGATTCCTGCCAATCTTTTGAATAAATTATATCATAATGCTTTTCCTTCTTATGTTAATTAAATGTTAAATTATAAACAGAGACTGCCCTGTTTTGGCAGGTAATTTTTCCGAAAAAAAAAGGATATAGCTGGCAAGTGCATAATATTCTCTATTTAAAACTGTTTAAAAATATGATGTGGCATTGACTGCCGAAACCTTACGTCCGCTGAAGCCGCTCAAAATCTGTCAACGCATTTGCTGTTCATGCGGCGATTGAGGCGTGAAGCCAGGTTTAAAAAAGGTTAAGCGGCTGGCGGTTCACTTGATTTTTTTGAATGTGCTGATTTGATGGATAAATTTCTTAAATTTTGTAAAAAAATATTCAGACTCCCGAGGTTTGGGGCATTTGTCTCATTTTCTGCCGTGTGCTTCTGCATTTTAATACTGTGGATGGTATTTGAGGCAGAAAGGGATTATATTTTTTTTATGAAGGATGGGGAGTCATATAATGACTGCTATTCTTCAGTAGCTTCGATTGACAGGGCTCTTTCGGAATGGGCGAGGGCTCATGGAGGAAAATATCCCTCGAAGCTTTCGGAGCTTGTTCCTAAATATATGGAAAAAATTCCTCTATGCCCTGAATCAGGAAAGGATGAATATTCCGGCTCTTACCGTATTTCACCGGATGGGCTTGAATATTTTTTCTGCTGTCAGTGCGGAGAGCATGGCGGTCAGAAGGGCAATGTGCCTCAAGGAACTTCATCGCCTGATTATTTTCTTGCGGATGATGACAGAATGCCTGTCAAATATGAGTGTGAGGGCGGAAAAATGCCTGATATGCTGAAAAGCAACTGCGAGTATAGGAAGGCATATGCTGCAGGCAAATTTTCTGAAGCCGGAGATGCAATATCAAAGTCTGTGTCGGAAGCCCGTACCAGAAAGACGTCTCTTTATTTGGACAGAGCCGAGGCGCTATTCCGTACAGGCCGCTACGCCGAGGCCCGTGACGATCTTTCCAGATCCCTTGCTTACGGCTTCAATCTTGCAGGTTGGCTCAGAATTGAAAAATATCTTGCCTTTACAGGAGATGAAAATCTTTCTCTTGTAAAGAACGTCGTAAGAAAATATGCATTCGGGAGCGGTTCGGATAATCCTGAGGCTGTTATTTTTGCTTTATCGTTCTGCGGCAGCTCCATGCCTGCTGAAGAAAAAGCCGGATTGTGCTCTTCTCTTATTGAATCAGGAGCTCTTTTGGGATTGCCGGCTTCTGCAGAGATTGTCCTCAGGGGAGAGATTGCCGAAGCATCCGGCGATTCCGCAGCCGCTGAACAGTATTTCCTTGCAGTAAGGGATTTTGTATGCGGTAATGGCGAGTTTGATATGCTTGTTGCCAGAACTGCGGAAATAAAGCTTGGAAATAAAAATTTTAAATAATTTACGGCAGGGACTGCCGATGGCTGCGTGCGTATAATGGCGGAATTTATTTTTTTTATCCGAACTGCCGTACCCCCTTACCTTTAGGTATGGGGATATAAGGCAGATACGCTGATGGGCAAAATGCCCGACAAGCGTATAAAAATACCGATGGACAATCGGAAATATACGCTCATGGAGAAAGTGTAAGCCGGTACTATTCTTCGGAA
>JAKSUM010000212.1 GCA_024409025.1 bacterium
CCGGGCTTTTGAACTTGGCATGGGATGCGGTCTTGTTTATTCCATACACGCATCCGAAGGTATTCTTTACTGCTCCGGTTATTCGCTCGAGCTGATGGGTTTTCATTTTGCATATATTGATGAGAACAGAAATGTAGGAAAGGAAGGCTTGAAGCGGTTTATAACCGATCTGAACGGATTTGCAAAGTCCTACGGGGCTATTGATATTATCTGCAAGACTAAAAATTCAATGTCTTCGGATTCTCTCATCCCTGCCACCGCTCTTGTCGAGGATTTTGCCAATGAGTATATAGCCGGTAATATTGAGAAACCCTTCTTCCTTCAGGTTCTGTCGGCATTTTCTGATTCTTTGTCAGAGCTGTTTTCCTTCATGCCGATGAATATTGATGAGGAGACTGGCGATTTTATTCCTGAGGATGCATTTAAGGGAGTTGCCGATGAGCTTGACAGTATGAAGTCTGCTGCCGACGGACTCTATGCCAATGTTGCGGAGGAGTCCTTTTCATTGCTTAAAGACGGTGATTCTTCAGATTCGGAAGATGAAGACAATGACGCTGCTGAAAATGAGGCTGAGAAATTTATTTTGAACTCAGTAAAGCTTATAAAGGAATCTGCTGACATGCTTTCAAAGGAAATGAAGCTGCTTGAGGAGGCTGCGGACAGGGAGGGAAAGATACCCTGCGTAAAATGCTTTACCTATAATGCTCCCGGAAGAATATGCAAAAAGTGCGGAGCCGTTCTCCCTTATGTTCCTGTTGAGGAATCTGCTACAATGGACATTAAGGACGAGCAGGATGAAAATAAGCCCGTTATGACGGTAAATGTATATAAGCTCTTTACTGCTGTCGACTCTTTTTCCTCAGGAACATTTTCTGCCGATGAATTCAAAGCGGAGCTTGATTCCTTCGGAGCCCTTCTTACAAAAGCGGAAGGAGCTGTTACTGGAAATAATCCTTCCGAGGAAGCCACGGAATATTCGATAGGCGTGTCCGATATCAGGGAAGGGTTTAATCTTCTTGTTGCCTGTCTTGAGACTGGCGATGAGTCTGTTGCTGAGAGGGGCAAGGAAAGAATTATGGACGGGCTTGGCCATCTGCAGAAGATGCAGAAGATGGTTTCGGGCAAAAAATAAAAATTAGGGGATTTTAAAGTGAAAGCAAAATTAAGGCCGGATCCGGCGAAGGTAGCGGAGGCAAGAAAGCTTGCATCGGAAATTGTTTCGGATGTCCTCTGTGTTGTCTCATCAAAAAGCACTGTAACAGTTGAAAGAGCCGTTTTAAGGCTTTTGGGCGTTGACGGTATTGACGAATTCGGCGTGCCGATTCCCAATGCCGTTGTAGAGTGGGCTAATGACAATAGCCTGCTTTCTGACGGAATAGCTCCAGTAATTGGAAAGATTATCGCTTCATTTGATGTAAGCCCTCAGAAGGCGGCAGAGATGATATGCGAAGGCAGGATAGAGCCTTCATTTGTTTCCACATGCACTGCTGACTGGAAATCCTCCGTCGATAAATTCGCTTATGATTCTGCAGGGCGCATAGCCTCAAATAGAAGGACAAGAGCCGAAATGATTGGCGATGTCTCTAAGGAAAGCTCGCCGTACCTTTATTGCATAGTCGCAACCGGCAATATTTACGAGGATGTTATACAGGCTCAGGCTGCGGCAAGACAGGGAGCCCAGATTATTGCCGTTATAAGATCTACTGCCCAGAGCCTTCTTGACTATGTTCCCTATGGGGCGACCACTGAAGGGTTTGGAGGAACGTATGCGACTCAGGAGAACTTCCGCATAATGAGGAAGGCTCTTGACGAAACAGGAAAAGAGCTCGGCAGATATATAAGGCTCTGCAACTACTGCTCAGGACTCTGCATGCCTGAGATTGCCGCTATGGGAGCTCTCGAGAGGCTTGACGTCATGCTTAATGACGCAATATACGGCATAATATTCAGAGACATAAACATGATCAGGACCCTTACTGATCAGAATTTTTCAAGAAAGATAAATGCATTCGCAAATATAGTAATAAATACGGGAGAGGATAATTACCTTACGACTGCCGATGCCGTAACCGAGGCCCATACCGTGCTTGCCTCCCAGTTCATAAACGAGGAGTTCGGCTTGAGGGCCGGACTGAGAAAAAATCAGCTTGGTTTAGGCCATGCGTTTGAGATGGATCCCGATCTTGAAAACGGATTCCTTCTTGAGCTTGCTCAGGCTCAGACCGCAAGGGAGATATTCCCTGAGTCCCCTCTGAAATACATGCCTCCTACCAAGTTTATGACCGGAAATATATTCAGAGGCCATGTGCAGGACAGCTTCTTTACTCAGGCGTCCGTAATGACGGGACAGACCATCCACCTTCTCGGAATGCTTACAGAGGCAATACATACGCCTTTTATGCATGACAGGTTCCTTGCTATTGAATCTGCTAAATATATCGTAAACAACCAGAGGGCATTATGCGATGAGATTTCGTTTGAAAACTCAAGGATTATGAAGGAAAGAAGCGAAAAGGTTCTTTCGGACAGCCTTGAGCTTTTGAGAAAGGTAAGGGAATACGGACTTTTCGGAACTCTGGAAAGAGGAATTTTTGCAGGCATTAAGAGACCTTTTGACGGCGGCAAGGGCAGGGAAGGGGTCTTTGACAAGGGAGAGGGCTATTACAATCCCTTTGATGAAATCCTTTCTTCTTCTGAGGAGTATCCCGCTCCTCTGCGCATAGATCCTATTTATGACGGGGAGGCTTCAAATGCATAATGTAAGACCTTTTGGAGACACAATGGGAGACGGAATGGTTCAGATGTCCTTTACGCTTCCCATATCAAAAAGCGGAAAATCGGCACAGGCCGCTGCTGTTCTTGCAGGGAAGATGGGGCTTGAGGATCCCTATGTTTCTCATGAGGAGGAGATTACCCCTGGGTTTACCTTTTTCGTGGTTTTCGGCAAATGCCGTCATGATGTGGATATGGACGAGGTTCCCGAATCTGCGGCGTCTGTAAAGGCTATGGATATGCATGAGACAGATGCTTTTATTGAGAAAAATTCCGGTAGATCTTTAAGTCCCAAACTTTCCATATATTT
>JAKSUM010000213.1 GCA_024409025.1 bacterium
TGCACGGATCAGAGATTTGATACGTCCTTTGAAGGTAAAGGCAAGAAAAGGATACGGCTTCGGAATTGGAGCGGATTCTGTTAATTATGCAAAAAGAATAAGGCTTTCGAATGCCGCTGAAATATATATATCCAAGAATGGCAGAAAATATAGCGGTTTCAGATTTGATGTTATTTCCGTGGATCTTTCGGCAATGAGGGTTATCGAATATATAGAGAACGCATTTGACGGTATTTGAAGTATATATTGGTTGCTCGCAGGGGATGTGTTGTTTGGATCGTCAAAGAACAGTTTGACGATCCAAAACGTGCTATTTTTAAAGCTGAAGGTTTAATATTATACCTTCAGCTCCTTTTTATATATTCCCAAATAATATCTGCTTAAAATCAGATATTATGTCTTTTTGCCAAATCTCCGAACAATTTCGTCAGTTGTTTAAAAGCCGAATTATTTTTATTAACATCAAGCAGCACAGGATTTATTCTGTTTCCATTCGTCATTTCAGTATCAAATGCACAGGATTCTTCAGTCATATTAAAGCTCACAAGAGAATCTCTTACTGCCTGAATATTCGGAAGCGTCTTGTTTAAAACGCATTTGCCTAATGAAGGCAGAAATTTTCTGCATACTTCAGGTCTTACCGGATATATACTGCAGCCATATCCCCCGTCAGGACATTTTCCCTGAAACACACATGGTGTGCCGAAGCCTTTAACCTTGTTAAGCATAAAAGAAAATTCATTCCATGAGAATTTATTTTCATGAAGATATTTTTCTATAAATTCCTTATGGCTTACTCCTATATGGCCGGCTATCCTCTCCTGTTCAAATTCGTTGACTTCAACTTCATATATCTTGCAGCATTCTCCGCATCTTCTGCATCTGTTTCCTAAGAAAAGAAGCCTTTTATACTGCATATCCGTAAAGCAGTCCTTGAAATTATTCAAAAAGAACATAAATGATTCGTCAAATCTTTTGTAATCCGTTTCATTCATGCTTACTTTTCTGAATCCTTCGGGAGAAAGTATTATGAACTCGGCTCTGTCCTTTAAAAGCGATATGGAAAAAAGTGTTCCCTTAATGCTTTCAGAATATTCTTCAGGTTTCAAGGATTCAAGAGCCGATTCCTGTTTGCCGTTTAAATCCGAAAAATCCGGCCTTCCCCAGCCTGTAAAGACATCTTCCTTCATAGTCTCAGGATTAAGTCTTTCAGCTATACCGATAATACGTTCAGCTATCCTCGGTATTATGGAGGAAGGCGCGGTTATCTCGTTAAAAACAGTATTAAATCTTGATCTGAGGCATACTTCGCATCCCGTAAACTCTGCAGAATCAAGAAGAGCGACTCTTTTCCCTAATGATATATCCACATCAGACTCAAAAAAGGAAGCCGGAGCATCATGTGAGGCTGCATTTATCAGCTTTCTTGCAAGCTCGCAGGCGGAATGATTGGCTTTGTATGTGAATGAGCGTTTTTTGCCGTCTTCATTTATTACGGAAAAATAATCGTCAGTAAGAAAAAGAGTCTTCATTTATTTCCCTCAAAGTTTTGAGCATGGATCCACGGGAGATCCGTTATATCTTATTTCAAAATGGAGATGCGGACCGGTGCTCATTCCGGTAGAGCCAACGCTTCCAATTGAAGTCCCCTGACCGACAGCCTGTCCTTTCCCGACAAAAATGGCATTGCAGTGGCCGTAAAGGCTTGACCACCCTTTTCCATGATCCACTATTATGCAGTTTCCGTAGCCACCGTACCAGCCTGCCATAATGACAATGCCCGAAGCCGTCGCCCTAATCGGGACTCCATAATCGGCTCCGATATCTATTCCGGAATGGAATATATTTCCTCCCCTTATTGGATGCCATCTGTATCCGTAAGGAGAAGTTATTATCCCCCTGCATGGCCAGATATAACTTCCTGACTGAGCAAATGATTTCTTTGCCGGAGCTGCCGCCCTTGATGGGGAATTCAATGACTGCTCCTGCCGTATCAGGGATTCAAGCTGGCTGTTCTGCTCTCGGGTTATCAGCTCAAGCTCATAAACCCAACTGGCCTGCTCATCCCTCTGGCCGGAAACCTCATCCAAAATCCCTTTCTGCTCTTTTCTTAGGGACATCTGCAGAACCTGCTTTTTTCTGTAATCAACTTCTTCTGCTTCAAGAGACGCCTTCAATGCCCTTAATTCCTTTTCTTCCCTTTCCAACTGGGCTCTTTTTTCCTTAAGGTCCTTTATCTGCCGCACGTCATTCTGCGTTATTCTCTTTATGAAATCAAGCTTTGTTATAAAATCATAGAAATTATCAGATTTAAAGAGTACTGCCCAATAGCTTGAAAGCTGTTGCTTATTTACTTCTCTTAAACGCAAGGCGAGATTCTGCTGGGATATCTTTATCTTCTCTTTCATAGCGATTATATTCTGTTCCTTTATCGCTATGTTCTCTATTGTTCTTTCTTTTCTGTATATTATATCTCTTATATCGCTCTCTGTCTGCCATAATGCGGCTTCAGTGGTCTTAAGCCTTCCGGAAACGGCGCTTTCTTTCTCATTTATTTCAGAAAGCTTTGCCTTTTCGGCATTGAGCCTTCCTTGGCTCTGACGGAGTATTTCCCTTTTGCTTTCCTGTTTTAGGCGTAAAAGCTTCGCTCTTTCACTTTTTGATGCCGCATCTGCAGGATAAGAAAGTATGGATATTATTGATATGAATAAAATGAGAGTTCTTAAAATCACTTTTCTTCTTCTTATAAATTGTTAATTAAACATAATAATTTCTGAAATATGTCCTTACAATCCTGCAAAGAAAAAGCCCCGCAAAAATTAATGCGGGGCGTATAAGCGTTATAATTACTATATGAGCTCAAGAATCTTTAGCATATCCGTCCATGATGAGGATTTTGCAAATTCATGCTCCATATAGTCTTCTTTTATCTCAGAAAAATTCATTACTGTAGTGTTAAATGTTGTAAATACCGATATGCCATATGAGTATCGGTAAAAAGGCATGATATTTCCGCAGTTGTATGCCGAAACAACCGCGCCTATGGTTTT
>JAKSUM010000214.1 GCA_024409025.1 bacterium
TCTCTTGTTCTGAAAGTGAACTTGCCAGGGGTTATTTCGTTTCTGAATGATTTTCCAATCTGGGCTATTCCAAAAGGCAGCTTCTTTCTCATGGAAACATATACGTTCTTGAAATTCACGAATATGCCCTGAGCTGTTTCAGGTCTCATATATACAGTGGAAGAGGCATCCTCGAGCGGGCCCATAAATGTCTTGAACATAAGGTTAAACTGTCTTGCTTCGGTAAGCTCTCCGCCACATTCGGGACAGAGCCTTGAAGCAACATTCTCAGGATTGAGATCGTCTTCCCTGAATCTTCTCTTGCATGCCTTGCAGTCAACCATGGGATCCTGAAAATTACCGACATGACCTGAAGCCTTCCATACCTCCGGAGACATAAGGATGGCGGCATCAAGACCGCACATGTTCATTTTTGTCTGAACATTTTCATGCCACCATGCTTTTTTTACGTTATTTTTTAAAAGAACTCCAAGCGGGCCATAATCCCAGCAGCTGGAAAGTCCGCCGTAAATCTCGGAGCTAGGGAATATGAAGCCTCTGCGCTTTGCAAGAGATACAACTTTATCCATTATCCCGCCTAAAGAGGCGTTTTTGTCTGATGCCATTTTTTTTATCTCCTTTTACATTGATCTGACCTGGCCGTCATTAAAAATCCTTACAATTCTGGGGCTCAGGACTAGCTTGCGGATTCCTTTTGAAGGAATGTCCGCTGAAAAAGCGTTTATTATATAAAGATCATCCTTAACTCTGCCTCCGACAGACTTTATAAGATTCCTGTCAGAATCCTTCAGCCCGTCAGGAGTCTGCACAATAACCTGGATAGGAGCAGAACCGCCGTCTCCAATCCTCATCATAAGATCCGCATCAAGCTTTGATTTTAAAAGCGAATATTCATCCATAAAAACAGCCTTTCTCCTAAACGGCGAAAACAACCTTAAGCCCCAGCTTCTGACCGAGCTCGATTACCTTCCTGCATGCGGAAGGATCGCTGAAAATGAAGCAGGATTTTTCTGCCTTTATAATCCTCTCGAAACTAAAAGGGTAACGGGAAATATACAGCGGGTACAGGACGCAGTCTTTAGGCCTGTCAGTCTTTGCATGGATGCCGCATGAGCCGTCATCGGAAAAATAAGGGCATCTTCCCACAAGGTACTTTTTACCCCAGAACAGAAATCTCCTGTCAGTTATATAAGCCTCAGACGCAGGAGGCCTCTGCCATCTGCTGCGGATAACCTGCAGATCCCTAAAATTTATATTATCCCCTACAGATATTCCAAGCCTGCCGGAGCAGCAGCTGTTAGGGCAAACGCTGCAGAATTTTTCGCACAGGGCATCCCTAAGAGCAGCTACGGCCTTTTCATCATCCGCCATTCTCATTTTTCCATTACAGCAGGAAGCTCGAATATGTCTTCAGCCCATCTGCCGCTCCCAGAGCGGTATATCTGTCCAAGCCTTTTAAAAGCCGAGCCTTTAATGACGGCAACAGGAGACAGGGCTCCGTTATCGTCACGATAGCGGACAATGACAGCGTCTCCGGACTCACAGGGTCTTGGCATATCAAAGAGCACGGCCGAATAAGGAGCCTTTCCTTTTTTTTCGTTCACATTGACGCTGAATATGCCTGAAGACTCATCTTTGGAAGGAGTCCCCCAGCATCCAGTTCCTGATGGAACAGACGCTCCCTTTGAAGCCTCAGGCCTTCCGGGATAATATACGCAGACAGGCCTATCAGAAGCGTCCACCAATGTCACTGATTCGACATAAAGAGAGCCTCCGTCTTCAGGGGGAAGAAGGAGAAAGAAAAATGCGTTTGGATTTTCATCTGCAAATGACGGAACTGCCGCAATAAAGGCAATCATAACAGCGCACAGCACCGCTTTTAATAAGCTTGTCCTCATATTATTCTAATCCTTTTTATTGGAGGGCTCCATATTTCCCTCCTCACTAAAGCACGGAAGATGCTCGTCCGTTTTAAGAATAAAGCCTTTTTCCTTTATTACAAAGCTGTGGCATTTTGAGCCTGAACACCAGCATTTAAATCCCTTTTTCTCGGATATTGGATCGTATGTGGGAACATACTCATAATCCATATTATCAACAGGACATACCGCATGAACAGCTCGGTCCTTGTGATCGGCATTATATTTTCCGATAGCCGCAGTAAAGGCAGGCTTATCCTTAGGATAGTCTCCGTTATTATCTCTTGAGCTTTTAATAATATCGGCAACGGCAGAAAGCCTTTTTGTGCATTCATCGTAATTTCTGTGAGCACGCATTCTGACAAAAATATTTGCGCCTATGCAGATTAATATTGCCGCAATTGAAACCACTACTGATATTTCTACAACAGTAAAGCCTCTTTTTTTATTCATAAAAACCACATCCATCTCATTTTATTTATTAGATTCGGAAGTGCCGGAATCTTTAACAGCGTTATCTTCCCTGCTGTCCTCCTTGCTCTCTTTAGCCGGAACAGTTTTTTTCTCAGGCTGAAGCGCAACAGGGCCTATCTCATTCTTCAAATCCGAATAAACTTCAAACGAATCGTTCTTCCAAGGCTTAAAGCCTTCTGCCTTAAGCTCTATGCGGACGTCTCCGGGCTCAATGGGCTCCGTATAAATTTTCCCATTCTTTCTTTCAACAGAAGCCTTTTCTCCATTTATATACACATCAGCCGACAAAGGAGAAACCTCAATCTCAATATTCTTCCAATCCGATACCTGCATTTCCACAGTCCCTAACTCCGCTCCTTTGGAATCGGACAGTGAAAACTTCCTATTTACTGTTGAAAAGCCCTTTTTCTTTATGGAAATACTGTGTTCGCCCGAAGCTATACCGCTGAAAGAAATAACGCCGTCCTTTACGGAAGGCTCAGCCTCTGCTCCGTCAATAAGGAATGAAACATCCTTTTCGGAGCACTCAAGAAGAAGTGTTCCTCCAGGAATAATCTTTTCAAGATCAATTTTACCGGCGTTAAATTCCAGTTTATCTGAAGAAACCTCACCTTCAACAGTCTTGGCTTCAAATCCGGAAGA
>JAKSUM010000215.1 GCA_024409025.1 bacterium
GTCTTCTTTTAAGCAGGGAGGCTCTTGATGCCGATATTTTTGATCTAAAGAGCAATGTCTGGTCTGAGAGCCGTGTGAGAAAATTTTTGAATAGCGGTTTTTACGATTCGGCGTTCACTCCGGAAGAAAAAAATAATATGGTCAGAAATAATGATACTGGGGATTTCGTGTTCCTTTTGAGCAGGGATGAATGCAGGCGTTTTTTCAGAACTGATGATGACAGATGCTGCATGGCTTCGCCTTATGCATTGAAAAGAGGGGCATTTTCATATTTTGGAAGATGCTGGTGGTGGCTTCGCTCCTCCGGATATAACAGGGAATCATCAGCATATGTTTACGGCAACGGCAATATATACTATGACGGATGTCCGAGATGGGACATAAACGGACTTCGTCCGGCAATAAGGATTAAAACAGGCAGTCTTCCTGTTAAATAGCGCATAAATTTAAAAAGCCCCTTGAGTCTATGCTCAAAGGGCTTTTGTTTCTGTCAATAGAATCTGTCCTCAGATATTTTCCATTTATAGATTTCCTTCAGGCAGTCTCTTCCTTCTTCAAGGCAATGCTTTATGTTTTCTATGATATCCTCTGTCTTTTCGGCAGGCGATATCATTTCCAGCGGAACGCCGTATCCGAATCTGATTGTGAATTTTTCATTCCATTCAAGGTATTCGTCAGTTATCTTCATTACAGCCTCTGTATTAGTTGCTCATTCATTCTGGAATACATTGCCTCATACATGACAAGTCCGCCGGCTACAGATGCGTTAAGGGATTCGACCTGTCCCATAAGCGGAATTTTTATCTTCTCGTCACATACGCTCAGCAGCCTTCTGTCAAGACCTCTTCCCTCTGCCCCTATGAGTATGCATACGGGACCGGAGTAATCGGCATACCTGTAGTTTATGCCTTCAAACGGGCAGGTGCCTATTATTTTAATGCCTTTGGATTTAAGATCAAGTACTGTTTCGTAAAGGTTGTTGACCCTGCATACAGGCACATATGCGTCAGCTCCTGATGAGGTCTTTGATACTATATGGGTAAGTCCTGTTGCCTTATTTTTAGGTATTATAAGCCCATGGACTCCGGCTCCGTCAGCTGTCCTGATAAGGGCTCCGAGGTTATGGGGATCCTGTATCTGGAAGCATCCGAGGAAGAATGGGGGCTCTCTTCTCTGTTTTGGAACGGCAAGAAGGTCCTCATATGAGGCATAGTCTCTCTCCGCTATCTTCAGGACGGCTCCCTGATGGTTCCCGTTGAATGAAAGCTCGTCAAGCTTCTGTTTGTCTGCGGATTTCCATGGTATTTCCTTTTTTTCCGCAAGCTTTCTTATTTCCGTAAGGATGGGATCTACCCAGCTTTTGGGCAGATAGAGTTTGTCTGCTTTTATGTTTTCGGAAAGAAGGGCTTCCTTGACCGAGTTTTTTCCGAATATTACTTTTATTTTTTTGTCCATTTGACTCCTCCGGGCGTGTCCTGAAGGGTGATGCCCTGTGCTGCAAGCAGATTTCTTATTTCATCGGCTCTTGCAAAATTTTTAGCCTTTCTTGCTGCCTGTCTTTCCTGAATAAGAGCCTCGATTTCCTGCTCCAGCTCTTTCTTCTCTGCAGCTGACTTTAGATCAAGTCCGAGTATCTCATCTGCCTTGAACATGAATTCAAGAACCTTTTCAGAGGCTTTTCTGCTGAGACGGCTGTCTGACGCCATTATGTTTATTTTTGAAATCATTGAGAAAATAGCTGCAAGCGCCTGCGGGGTATTGAGGTCGTCCGCTATTTTTTCCTCGAATTCCTTCTTTGCCTCAAAAACCGCCTTTTCGGCTTCAGCATCATATGATGAATCTTCTGTTTCTGTCTCGGAAACTCTCTTTATGAAATCCCTTATGCCTTCAAGCGTCTTTTCCGCACTTTCAAGGCCGCTGAGAGTGAAGTTCAGTCTCGTCCTGTAGTGGTTTGATATATAGAAGTATCTGACTGCGAGAGGATTGAATTTCCTGCCTTCCTTTGCCCTGCCTTCAAGAAGATCTCTGAGAGTATAGAAATTGCCGAGGGATTTGCTCATCTTCTGCCCTTCGGAAAGAAGGTGCTCGCAGTGTACCCAGTAATTTACAAATGTCTTGCCCGTGTATGCCTCTGACTGCGCTATTTCATTTTCATGGTGGGGGAATATGTTGTCAACTCCTCCCATGTGGATGTCAAACGTGTCTCCGAGATATTTGAGGCTCATGGCACTGCATTCGATATGCCATCCGGGTCTTCCCTTGCCAAGCTCCGTTTCCCAGAAGACATCTCCGTCCTTCTCGTCCCAGCTCTTCCAAAGCGCAAAGTCGCATGCCTTGTCTTTTCCGTATTCGTCGTTATTGATTCTGACGCCGGATTTCATTTCTTCCTTTTCAAGCTTTATGAGCTGTCCGTATGCTGGGAACTTATCGATTGAGAAATACCAGCTGCCGTCGTCTCCCTTATATGCTATGCCTTTTTCCGCCAGCTTTTTGATTATGCTCACTATCTCAGGGATATGCTCTGACGCCTTTGGATATACGTCCGCTTTTATGATTCCGAGAGACGATATGTCCTCAAGAAATGCCTTTTCATAGGGAGCTGTGAAGTCGGATGCCTTTTTGTTTTCTTTTATGCAGCCCTTGATTATCTTGTCCTCAACGTCGGTTATATTCATTACATGCCTGACCTTATAGCCGAAATATATAAGGGCTCTTTTCAGCACGTCCTCTCCGCAGTATGATCTGAGATTTCCTATGTGGGCAAAATTATATACTGTGGGGCCGCATGTGTAGAGGCCTGCCTTGCCTTCCTCTATTGGTTTGAATACTTCTGTTTTTCTTGTTTTTGTGTTGTAAAATTTGAGTTCCATTGTTTTCCTGTTCTTTTCAAAAAAATATCCCCGAATGCGCCCGTCCGGGGATAATGGCTGTTTTAAAGCTCGTCTTCCATTTCCTTGAGAGCGCTCAAAAAAGGATTGCTGAGGGCTGTCGTCTTATATTCGTCCTCCTTCATTTCCTGTTCTGAG
>JAKSUM010000216.1 GCA_024409025.1 bacterium
AATTGGAGTTACAAGAACTTTAGAAAGCATCATAGAGCAAAATCATGATGAATTTGGTATTAAATGGCCAATGAACGTGGCACCATATCATATGGTAGTAATTCCTGTTAATTATAAAGATGAGCAAATGAAGGCTTTAAGCGATTCTATTGACGTTACGTCCGTAAGATGGAGACAGTTCCTTTTTTCAAACGAGCGTTTCTCTGTTATAAATTCCGATTCCTCGGCAAAGTTTTTCAGCGGAAAGACAAAGCCCGAATCAGCTGCGGTTCTTAGGGATGCCGGTCATAGGAATGTTTTAAGGGTTATTGGCGAGGCGGAACAGATATCGTCTGAAGCCATTGCCGAGAAGCTGCCCGGACATGACATCTTTATGATAACTGACGATCTTGTGCGTCTTGGCCTGATCAGTAAAAATTTCTGTGTCTATTGCCGCCAGACAAGCCAGCTTATAAGCAGGGTAAACGATATAGAGGCTATTAGAGAGGCGTCAACAAGAGGCCTTCAGTGCCCGTTCTGCGGAAAAACATTCCTTGAAGAGAGGATAGAGCAGATTCTTTCCATTACCGACGAGGGCAGAAAGTTTATGCAGAGGAACTACTGGCTGAGTCTTTTTACCGCCTATACTCTTCTTGAGGAAGGCATATATCAGGAAAACATATCCATCAGGCAGGATTCGGATCTGTCAAACAGTGATATATTTGTAAGCCATTTCGGAAAGCTTCTCTATGTGGCAATAAAAGAGACCCCTCTGCCTATGGAATCCCTGTTCCTTTTCGCCCAGAGGGCCAACTTCTATGGGGCAGACAGGACGGTTCTTATTACGGATGAAAAGATAAGCAGCGAGTCTTCCATGTTCCTGAAAAATTCGGTAAGGAACATTTCGGTAATAGATTCTATAGATGCGATTGAATCGGACCTTAAGGATGTCCTTGAAAATATGAAGACGGAAAGCGCCTCAGATTCGATATCACTCTTTGGCCCTATATCAAGGATCGATCTGCCTCTCACTGTCATTGATCATTTCTTTAAGTCAAGAAGGGATGAGCTAATTGAAGTTCTTGAGGCTGCCGGAGTCCCTGAGAGAACCTCTCTGTCGATAGGTGAGGCCGGGCTTGCTGACGGTGATGCCGGAGAAGACGAGGAGCTTATTGAGGAGTTTATTTCCTCCTCATCCTTCTATTCCGAGACCGAAGAGCCTGATGAGATTATTGAGTATTTCCCGGGAGAGGAATATGGATTTGATGGGGAGGAGCAGTCTGAAAGGACGGATGAACAGTCTGAGCCCGTATCAGAGCAGTCCGAATCTGCTGAAGCTTCGAATGTCGGCGACGAATATGCTTCATATCCTGAAATTGATGATACGGAGGACGATCCGGAAGACGAGCTTCTTATGACGGAGAATATAAGGGTCGATTTTCAGGCCAGTGATTCTGTTGCCATTCCCGAGCTTTCCGCCGAGGCTAAGGCGTTCGAGGAGGGCAGACAGCAGTCTCTTGCTGCAATATCGGCGCTTCTTGAAGCCGGAAATACTTCCTCTTACGAGCTTGAGGCCGGATTTGGGCCTATGGGGTCAGCCGGGGCGGTATGCTTTGATGATTCGGGACTTGTAAGGGCTTACAGGAATATTTCATCGGACAATGCCGATATCTCGGCTGCTTACGGAGAGGAGCTGCTCTTCAGGCTTTCTGAAAGGCTTTCTGAGTTCACCAGCAGACCTCTTGTTTCTGTATTTGTTGACACGCCAAGCCATGTCTTCTCTCTTGCTCCGGTAAAGGGAGGGGCAGTCGTATTCGCAGGTGAAAACACTTCTGACGCTTCCGAGCTCGAAGCCGTCTCATCTGCCGATGTGCGACATCCTATAGCCGAAAAGGTTTTTGATAGCATAAGCAGGATAGACGCGGTTACGGATCTTGCCCTTATAAATTCCGAAGGTGAGTTTGAAATATCCTATGCGGACAGCGTGAAATCGCCTGAGCAGATAAAGCCGATGCTTGACTTCTTCAGCGAAAACGAGTCTCTTATAAAAGAATTCGCATTTGGAGAGAATGTAAGGCAGTTCTGCGTTATGACCGAGTACACCATATACTCTTTCGTTTTCTTCACTGACGGGACAGTCTTCCTGGCCCTTCTCGATGCCGGATCCGGACGCGAGATCTGGAACCTCAAAATAATGGAATCCGCAATGATGATTGCTTAGAACAGTTTTAACCGGAGGTAAATATGGAAAAAATACTTGAAGACATTGCCGGCCTCAGAGGAGTGCGCGGAGCTATTATAATAGGCAAGGACGGGCTTCCGATATCCTTTGTCGGCGAATTCCAGAATGACATTGACTTTATCGGCGCATGCGTAAGCGAATTCTGTTTTGCTGCAGAGTCCATGACAAGCGAGCGTTTTCAGGCAGGCCATGCTAAGGAGATTTCGATTGTCTCCGAGACGAGGCTCATCCACCTTTTTGACGTAAATGATGATGCGCTTCTTGCAATAGTCACTGACGATTCCTGCAACAGGGGGCTTGCGACACTTGAGGGAAGGCGCGCAGCCGCCCTTCTTAAAGAGATTCTCTAATTCAAAATAATGGAATCCGCAATGATGATTGCTTAGAACAGTTTTAACCGGAGGTAAATATGGAAAAAAAATACTTGAAGACATGGCCGGCCTTCAGAGACCCGGAGATAAATATGATATTAGAAGCAGACAAAATACTTGTAGAGATTTCCAACTTCAGAAAAGTGTACGGAGCTATGATAATAACCAAGGGCGGGTTTCTATGGAACTCTTTCCCCAGCGTAGCCCTAGGAGACTTAATTGATGATGATCTTGTAGACACCTTTGCCAAGGATTTTCAGGCAGGCCATACTGAGGTGATGTTGTTTGCCGGGATGAGGGACGTCCTCTTTTTTGACATAAATGATGATTGTTTTCTTGCAATAGTCAACAATTATCGCTACGACAGGGAGCTTACAACACTTGTGGGAAGGCGCGCAGCCGCCCTTCTTAAAGAGA
>JAKSUM010000217.1 GCA_024409025.1 bacterium
GATCCTTAGGAAGAAGCATTATATAGAGGCGCTCCTTAGTCTGTTCCTCCTGAGCGGCAAGGCCTTCAAGCTCCTGATTCATGTATTCGCAGAGCTCAGCATCCTCTTCGCCCCTTATCATAGCCTTGGTATCCTCGATATCCTTCAGTATTCTCTTGTAATCATGATAAAGAGAAACAGTTTCTTCAATAGAAGATCTTTCCTTGTTAAGGACCTTGAAGCGCTCCGGATCCGACGCTATGGAAGGATCGAGAAGCTGTTCGTTGAGCTCATTGAAGCGTTCTTCAATAAGATTAAGTTTTTTTTCCATTTAAAAGCACCTCAAAAAAAATATCAGGCTGTGTATAATTTGTAAAAAAAGCTGCCGCAATAAAACGACAATGCGTATATTTCAAAAAAAATTTATTTTATGTCAGGAATCCGAAGAGAAGACGGGTATCCAAACTCCTCTGAAATAAGCCCTGTGCTCGGCCTGTTAGGAAGCTGGAAGCAGGAACGGCAACGAGCCTCATATCCTTCGGTTGACGCCCCTACAACAATAAGAGGGCTGTCATACGATGCAGGAACACCGTTGATCATCCTCTGAGATCTGGATGCCTCATGGCCGCAGACTACGCAGACCGCCCTAAGCTTGTCAACCCTCTCAGCCTTCGCAAGAAGCACAGGCATCGGACCAAAAGGCTCTCCTCTAAAATCAAGATCAAGACCAGCAGCAATAACCCTTATGCCTCTGTCGGCAAGAGCGTCACATACACTCACGATCTCTCCTGCAAAAAACTGGATCTCATCAATAGCAACAACCTGAGTATCCTGCTCCAAACATTCCATTATATGATAGGGATGATTTATTGGCAGAGCCGTGATAGTCACCTTGTTATGGGAGACAACCTGCTTTACAGAAAAACGGTCGTCAATGCGCGGCTTGAACACCTGAACCTTCTGGCGCGCGATAAGAGCCCTCTTAACTCTTCTTATAAGCTCCTCGCTCTTTCCGCTGAACATGCTGCCACAGATAACCTCAAGACTCCCCCTTCTATTTGTCTGTGAGATCATCTGACCATACCCTCTTCATTTTAGCAAAACATTTTATATCCGACCATGGGCATCTTCCAGAAGAGAAGCATTCAGGACCGGCAGTCCTGAATATTGCAGGAGATTCCTTAAGCGCTGCCCTAAGCATTTTCCATGCAAGGGATCTCAATTCCCAAGGCGTCTTTTTACAGCACTTTTCAGAAAAGAACTTCAGCATGCTACCTGCAGTCATTGTAATAAGGAGATTAACAGGAAGCGCCATGGGAAGGGCATAGGAAGCGTCATCGGCAGAAATGCCGTTTCTAAGAAGCTTCTCATAAAGCTGAGCAGCAGAAGACGCCGCCGCTTTAAATGACTCAAGCAGAGACTCATCCTCGACAATTCTCTCCGGAATGACAAAATCTGCAGGGTCAATGGTTCTGAGAGACTTTATTCTCTGCCTTGAAATTTTGCATCCGAAAAGTGCAAGATCGGATAAGGCATTTTCAGAAAGTCCTTCTACAGAGAAAGAATATGAAATATGTTCGAGGAACGAAAGATCTCCATCAGAGAGAACCGACGAAACCCTCTTTTCTATTTTATCGCCGGTAAATTCAGAATACGCTCCATCAGCCGTATTGCAGCTGACGCTCATTCTGGCAGCTGACGCAACAAGACGCTCCGGCTCGGGCGTATGCGAGAGCAATATAACTTTCAAAACGCTCCTCCAATAAAAAATAATTAAGAGGAGAGCATAAAAACCCCCCTCTTACAAAAAAATCTAAATATAAAGCTATTTGTTGAGACCGTAACGCTGACGGAACTTCTCGACCTGTCCTTCTTTGGTGTTGAAGCTCTTCTGCTTGCCAGTATAGAAAGGATGGCAGGCGGAGCAGACTTCTACCTTAACGGACTTCTTTGTGGAATAGCTCTGGAAGGTATTTCCGCATGAGCAGGTAACGGTAACTTCGTTATAAACGGGATGTATTTTGGCTTTCATTCAATTCACCTCATAAAAATCAAACGTCATATAAACGCTTTTATGCTTTAACCTTTGCGATTATAGCATAAAAAAAAATTCTTTGCAATAGCTTTTTCAATTAAAACGCTCATGCGAGCGAAAGGATACCGTCATCTATTCTGAAAACGGTGTCGCAGAATGGAAGAAGAGAGAGATCATGAGTCACGGCTATAACGGATGCAGAATGTTTTTTTGCTATTTCCTTAAAAATCGACATGACAGATGAAGCTGATTCGGAATCAAGCTCCGATGTCGGCTCATCCGCCAATATCAAGGAAGGCCTGTTTATCAAGGCCCGAGCAATCGCAACTCTCTGGGATTCACCACCGGAAAGCTCCGAAGGGAAAAAATCAGCCCTGTCAGAAATTCCGAGCTGATCAAGAAGTCCGCAAGCATGTCTTCTTCCATCTTCATCAAATCTGTTGGAATATCGTAGAGGAAGCATAACATTTTCAATAGCAGTAAGATGCTCCTGCAAAAACATTTTCTGAAAAACAAATCCGATGTGTTCTCTTCTGAATGAGGCGGCATCATCTGAAGATCTGAAGCAGGCCTCCATACCTGAGAAACGCATGGTTCCGGAAGAAGGCATATCAAGCAGCCCGGCCACATTAAGAAAAGTGCTTTTACCGCTTCCGGATCTGCCTGTTATGCATGCAAATTCCCCAGAAATAATTTTCATGCAGGCATCCTTCAATGCGTAAATTATTCTTTTTCCCTTTAAATATGATTTTGAAAGCTTGTCAGCTTCAAATACAGGCGTAACACCCATCTCTATAATCCTCTAAGAAGAGCCGCAGGGCTTTCCTTCAAAATTCCCCTTAAAGGGATATATACGGCTCCGGAAGCGACTAAAAGCGACCAGACAAGAGAAGCCAGAACCATGACGGGCTCAAGTCTGAAAACAGCC
>JAKSUM010000218.1 GCA_024409025.1 bacterium
ATTCAAATCGTGTTGAAAATCGGGCTCTGCGCAATGGTAGCTTATGAACCCTGTCAGGTCCGGAAGGAAGCAGCAGTAAATAAGTTTTCACCGTGTGTTGCAGAGAGGACCGGTTGGAGCGGCGTGTGTACGGAAACGCTCATCGGATTGTGACTCGTTTCAATGGGAAGTGCGCGGACTTTTTTATTTGCATTTTTCGGGGAATGGATTTATGGCGACAACAAAAAGAACTCCTTTTATAAGAAATGTTTTTACGCTGCGTCTGGCCAGCGAGAATTCCGCGAATACATTTATATTAAGATTCAAGCCGATGCATGTCATATTGCTTCTTGCTTTGATAATAGGGGCTGTATGGTTCTTTGCCAAGGATTTTGGAAGCGATGCGGCCGCGGCAAACAGACGTTGTGAGGCTTTGAGAAAGTCAAACAGAGAGCTTGAAATGCATGTTGAGAAGCTGCGCGAGGAGAAAAACCGTCTTGCCGGGCTTGTAGAGATGCAGAATATAGAGCTTGCAGAGAGGCTTCGTGAAGTAGAGGATACGAGCAGTGAGGTCAGGAGCATTATCGGGCTTCCGTCTTCCGCTAAAGCCTCTGCCAAATCAAAGGAGCATAAGAGGCCTGCCCTGTCAAGCAGAAGCAGGCTTGCAAGAGAGTATGCGCGTGAGGATTTTTCCGGACTCTCGGATATGAAGTCGGAAATAGAAAAAAACGGCAAGGATATTGAAAGTCTCAAGAAGCCTGCGGAATCTCATATGAAGGCTGTCAGAAGAAGAAACAGGCTTATGTCCATTATTCCCTGTATGAAGCCTTCTGCCGGAATAATAACCTCTCCGTTCGGATTCAGAGTTCATCCGGTTTACGGATATTCGAGATTTCATAGCGGCATCGATATAGCCGACGGCTGCGGAACCCCGATATATGCGGCTGCTTCAGGCAGGGTGACTGATGCCTGCTATATGGGCGGATACGGCAATGCCGTCGTCTTGTCCCATGGTTGCGGATATTCCACTCTTTACGGGCATTGCTCATCCCTCTGCGTGTCTCCGGGACAGACAGTAAGGAAAGGCGAGCTTATTGCCTATATGGGATCTACGGGAGTATCTACAGGACCGCATCTTCATTATGAAGTCAGAATCAACGGCACATGCGTTGATCCTTCTCTTTATTTTGAATTTTCACAGAAGCGTCTTGATAATCTTATTGCAAAGTATGGTCTATAAGTTATGAAATTTCTTCCGCCTCTTCAGTCACAGGATTCAATGCTTGCCGCTATGTGCTATCCGGCTGGGATTGTTGTTTCTCCGTATATACTTATTTCGGAAAAGAAAGAGGATCCTTTTGTAATGTTTCATGCGATACAGGGGCTTGTCCTGAATGCCGCATATGCAATCCTTCTTTCTTTGGGCTTCCTTATGATGTTTATGTATGCGAAGCTCTCTCCGCCCGCAACAAAGATTCTTTCCAATTCTGCCGGCGGATGGGGAAACAGCTACATGTCCTCGGGATGCTTCTTTATAGCGATGCTCTCAGGAGGATTTCTGATAATGCTTCTCCTGTTTATTGCCCTGATGATATGCTCCGGAAAGGTTTGGAATGGCGAAGATATAAGGATTCCCTTCCTCGGAAAAATGATAGAACGCAAATATTTTGCCGATTATCTTGATGAGGATGAGCTTGCTGATGCAGCTCCTTCGACGCCATTTGCAAAGCCTTCCGCATCGCCGCTTAATCTGCCTGACGCAAGGCATGACATAAGATTCAGAAAATAAAAAAAATCCAACAGACATGTCTGTTGGATTTTTTCTTTCATGCGTTGTTAAATGATTTGTATCGTTTTTTTAGGGATTGTTTAGTTATTTTTCACGATTGCTTTAAAAATCATCCGATAATTACAGGGTGATTGGTTTATGCCTGTGCTTTTTCTGCCTCTTCCGCTGCTGCTTCCCTTTCGTCTCTTTTCTTTATATAGAACTCTATTACGACTCTCATTATTGCCGCAATCGGTATTGCAAGGAACATGCCTATCAGTCCCATCATCTCTGCTCCGATTATAAGGGCTATGATGACGGTGAGGGGAGGAAGTTTTATGCTCTGTCCCATTATGTTGGGTATGATTACATGTCCTTCGAGCCAGTGGATGAAATAGAGTATTCCTAATGTCAAAATCGCATAGAACGGGCCTTTTGACATTGCAAGCAGTACAGACGGGACCATGCTTATTATGACTCCAACATAAGGTATGACGTCTATTGCCCCTGCAAATGCCCCTATGAGTATTGCATAGGGTATGTCGAGTAGGACCATCGCTATTGTTACCGATATGCCTATTATAAGGCATACAAGTATCTGCCCCTTTATATACTGCTTTAGCATTGCGTCTATTTCGCCCAAAAGGGAATGTATCTCTTTTTTCCTTCTTTTGGGAAGCAGAGACAGCAGCGATATCCTGTATTCCTCGTAATCCATCAGCATGTAAAACGTAACGAAAGGAACCAGTATGAGATGTGATACGGAGGTCATGAAGTTGCTTACCGCCGGCATCATTGATACCGCCGCATTCTTGCATGTGTTCATTATTGCATGCATGTTTATATGGCTTGTAAGTCCGTGCATATACGGTTTGAATGTTGACGGTATTTTGGCTTCGATGAATTCCGCTGCTTTTTCGTACTGAGATATCAGGGTCATCTTGTATTCATGCCTTTGGACATAGAAATTGTTCATTTCCTGAGACACAAGAGGTATTACAAACATAAGTATGAGTGATATAATGCATACTACTGTTATAAATGTTACGCTGATGGCTCCTACTCTCGGCAGCCCTTTTTGTGTTTTGAAGGAAAATCCTTTGAATGGCAGCATTATGTCTTTTCCGAATGCTTTGCCGCGATGGCCTATGCGAAGCGGACGGGCCTTGACCTGAACCTGGCCGT
>JAKSUM010000219.1 GCA_024409025.1 bacterium
TCCTTTCCTAAAAATTATCTTCTGAATCCACCATGCCTATAAAAAAATCAGACATTTCAGACGCCGGCACGGCGTCTTCTGAAACAGAAAGATATTCTCTGATATTTTTACCAAATTTCAAAAAAATCCTCTTATAATTGGATTTTTTTGAAAGTATAAGGGACAATGGGGCATAAAAAAAAGACTTCTTTTATTTAAAAGAAATCTTTTTCAAAATGATTATATATACCTATTAAATATATAAGTATAAGCCAAATTATTCTATATCTCTTGCCCTCCCCCTTATAAGGAGGTTCTTATTTATAAACAGCTTTAATGCGTCTTCAAGAACTGATGTGTCTTCCCCCATTGTCTTTAAAGCGTCGATGACGGCCTCTCCGGTGCAGAGCCTTTCTTCAGAGCCGGATTTTCTGAGCTTATATCCGCCTCCGGAAAAGCCTTCAGGAAGACGGACGAACTTCACGTTTCTGCCTGCGAATTTGGCAGCGGCCCTTGCCGCCTGCTTCCATGTCCCGTCCAATGCGATAAGGGGCGGCCTGCCGCTTTCAATCCAAAGCTCCTTTGACAGGGGCTTTGAATCCTCGGCAGGATACAGTATGAAGGGGGACATTGAGTCTATGTAGTTATAATCGATAACCTCTTCCCTGTTTCCGCCATACCTCATAATCTCGCAACCGGAAGCAAGCCTGATTATGTTAGCAGTATTGGAAGGCTTAACCGCATCCATCGTATGCTGGATTATAATCAGCCTTGCCTTTATATCTGCCCTGCCGATTTCAGAGCAGATGCACCATTCCTTTCTGAATCCGCATAAGCGGCATCTTTCAGCATTTTTGCCTTTTCTCATTTTCAGACCTTACCGTTTGAATCTTCAGATACGGCTTCCTGTTTCGCTGTAAAGGAAATCAGAACTATTGAAATTACACTTGCAAGAACGATCGAAAGGAAGAATCCGTTCCAGCTGTAATTGGTTATAATCCAAGCTGCTCCTGCTCCGGAAAGTACAGCGCCAAGATAGCCGAACATTCCGGTAAATCCGGTTGCGGCCGAAGCTGCCTGCTGTACGGTCACCCTTGAAGTCTGGACTCCGCCGACAAGATTCTGAGGTCCGTCAACAAGGAAGCCTATGGCGGCGGAATAGATATAGGGCATAAAGGTATCATGAGCAAGCACGCTCTGGTAGAACAGCCATGCGGAAACAGCAAGAAGAACCAGATATATTATATTTATGGGCGTGCATCTTCCCTTAAAATACTTGTCAGCGATAATTCCGGCGACAATTCCTCCGGGCATGCCAAGAAGAGGCATAGCGACAAGGTATCCTGCAGCCGCTCCATGCGAATATCCGCAGTCAACCATAAATTTGGTAGTCCAGTCAAGAGCGGCAAATCTTACAAAATAGACGAAGATGTAGGCAAATGCAAGCATCCAGAGAAACTTGTTGCCGAAAATATACTTTTTAAGGATTTCACCATGGGACATGTCTGACTCGGCCTTAACAGGCATCTTATCGTTCATGTAGTCCTCAATCTTAGGGAGTCCTACGCTCTCAGGCTTGTCTGTCAGGGTGAAAAGCAGGGCTATTGAAGTCAGCAGGGCAATAGAGCCGGAAATATAGAATACCAACTTCCATCCGAGACCCTGTAGAAAGAGGCAGCATGAAGAGAAGAGAGCAAGATTGTGCTGAAGACACCATGAAGATATTGTTTCGAGATGATTTCCAAGACACCAAGATGCTATGATTCCGATAAGAAATGCTCCGCATGTATGAGATGATGACCAGAGCGTCCACTTGGTAGCCCTCTCTTTTGGAGCGAACCAATGGACGAGTCCTTTTGCAACAGGAGGAAATCCCATTGACTGGAATATGCCGTTAAGGCCCCAAAGAACGTAAAGACATATCAGGGAAGGTGACGACGGGAAAGCCAGATTGACGAGTGCGGCTCCCATAAGGCCTATTGCCATAAAAGCCCTGATGTTGCATCTGTCTGCAAGAATTCCGTTTAGGAATTTACCCACTCCGTATGTAATATACATTATGGTTCCGAGCATGCCGAGCTGCATTATGTCAAGTCCAAGATCACTGCCAAGAAGAGGCCTTACAAAGGATTCGTTCTTTCTTGTGAAATAGAATACGACGTATCCGAGATACATCCCCATAAACATTTTCCAGCGCCATTTGGCATATTCTGCCGGCACTCTATCTGAAGGAACCTTTTCCTTTGCATCAGGAAGAGGTTTTAGTGAAAACAGATCTCCAAACATAATAAAAAAACCACCCTTGAACAGAAACCATTAAAGAATAATCTCATAGCCTCTACACAACTGTCAAATTAATCCTTTTTAAATGGGTCATGAAAACAGGATTGAGAGGATGCATTGCGGAATAAAAACCGATTATGACAAATAGGAAAGGATAAAATAAATTGGAAGAAAAAAAACATAGCCTTGATCCGTTTTCGGCAATGCCGAACAGGGGGCAGAGCACGGATCAGGCGGAATCCGTCGCATCTGAAGTTTCTGCAGCGGAAAATCAGGAAACTCCTAAGCAGGAAGCCGCTCCGGCCGTCAATGGAAATGAAAGACCTGACGATGCGGGGAAAAATTCTCAGGCATCAGGACAGCAGTCCGAGACAACTTTAAGGACACCAAACCGGCAGCAGTTTCAGAGACCGCCTTTCCTGCAGGCACCCAAGAATAAACTTAACGGATGGATGTGGGCTTTTATAGGAGTGGCAGTAATACTTGGAGTCAGCGTCATCCTTAATATTGTTCTTGCCGTTGTCGCAGTGGGAGGCGGAACGCAAGCGCCTTCACTTAGCTCCCAGTCGACCGCATACGTAATGGGTGACAGGGGAAGCAGCAATAAAATCCTTGAAATCCGCATATCAGGCACGATTATGAACGAGGGCAGCGACAATG
>JAKSUM010000022.1 GCA_024409025.1 bacterium
AGAGTCTTGACATATATTCTCCCGGATATTCAAGTACCGCCGTTCCGAATGTTGAAAATGAAGGACGCAGATAGCCAAGCTCCCTGTTTGTCGCAAGTGCGTTTATTCCGTCAACGTTTGCGGCAGCTATGTCATGGCTTGTTTCAGAGCATACTGCGCTAAGGAATGAGGCTATAGCGTATTCGTTCTTTGTTATTTCGTCAGGCATTGCCGTCGAGGGCTGGGTGAGATACGCTATGTCATATGGTCTTCTCATGTCTGTTGCCGCATTCGCAAAGCCGGGAAGCTTCTGCTGCCATGCGCAATTGTCGAGCATATAGTGATTTATTTCCGTAAGCGCCATGAAGGCGTTCTTTTTAAGCCTTTGGGCCTGCAGGCTCCAATGCGGAAGAGTGAATATGCCGATCGGTATTACATTGTTGTTGCCCCATATTCTTACAAGATATCCCATATCTGCGCAGCATCCGCTTCCGGTTCCTCCGCAAAGGGATCCGACTATGTATACGTTTACGGCTCCCGACATTATGTCTATGCTTTCTTTTGTATCAAGGCATTTTTGTATTTCTGCAGGAGTTATTTTCGCAATACGGTCGATTTCCGCAGTTATGTTGCCTGAAACGTATGCATAATTATGGTAAAGGGCAAGCCTTCCAGCCATTCTTATATTTCCGGCCCCTACATTGATGCAGGAACCTACATTTCTTAGAAGTGCCGGATCTCCCCAATCGTTCCATCCGAATCCGCTGCCTACATGAGGAGCTCCGCTTATGTAGTCTCCAAATGCCGATGTATCGACAGAGAGCTGGATAAAGTCATTTTTATCCAGCACGTCTGACTTGTGGGCTGTTTCAAGCACTCTGATTCCGACCCATGGAGCTTTTTTATAGTCGCCGTACTTGCTGTTTAGGATTTTTGCAATTCCCTCACAGATATTCTGTCCGGAAAATACAAGTCCGATTATCAGGGTTTTGGCTGCTTTCATGCTTTTTGTCCTCCGGTTAATTGATGCTTAGCATCTTTTCTTCGTTTCTGTATGATATATAGCATGTGGCGGAGTATCCGTCCGCTATAAGATATTTCCCGTTTCCTGCATTCTTTAGCTCTCCAAGATCATCAGGATCGGTTGACATGGAACTGCCTGTCAGGTTAAACTCAAATGAATTTGAATCCTTGTCAAATGATATTTCAAGTATTGCAGGAGTTTTTTCTTCACTGCTGTCTGAGGACTCGGATTCTTCCTTTCTTCTGAATTCTAGAGATCCTTCGTTTTCTGTACGCTCGAATGTCTCGCCTTCTGCAATTTCTCGAGTTTAAAAGCTATCTTTTTGCTGTCTTTTTTATTTTTCTCATTGCCTGTATGCGCGCCTTTGCCTTTAAACAGCAGAAAGGCTGCGGCTACTGCCATTATGGCTATTATTACGGGAATTAGAGGAAATCCGTTGTTTTTGCTTTTATCGGAAGCATCTGCTGCTGAACCTGAATCTTTCTGATTCTGAGAGGGGAGTCCTTCCGTTGAAGTCTTTGCCGCTCCGGTTTCTTGCGACGGTTCTGTTATATCCGGCAGTATGGTGGCGTCTTCCTGTATTTTTGAAAGCACGATTTTTTCAAACGGCTTTCTTGCATTGCTGTTGCCGTTCAGGCTTTTAAGATGTTCCGGGTATGCGAAAGTGAAGAATACTTCACCTCCCTGCTTACGGTCTGGATCAAATGTGAATGACGTGTTTTCCGGAGCCGAAAAATTATTTTTTTCAAGCTCCGCTTTTAGTTCTTCACTGTCCTTTCCCATGGCTTTTTCGCTGGATCCTGAGGCTCCTCTGTTGTCATGAGAGTTTGTCATCATTATTATTATTGATGATTCAGGATCTGCTATTGCCTTTAGTATTGACGTAAGGCTCCTGTATGTGTCATGTCCGCCTTTTGATCCGTCCATATTGCCTTGGGGCAGGGCAGATGCGGCTGTCTTTAGATCTTGGGCTGTGTCAATGCCGATCTGTTCTGTAAAGTCCCATGCGTCCTGTTCCCATGCGACACAGGTTATTTTATCGCCCGGAACGCATATCGGGTTCATCATGGACTGTGCCGCTCTTGTCATTGCAAGGGCATTCTGCTGATCCGTGCTGAAATGGGCTGTGGATAGGGCAATTACAAAATGGTATCTGCCTGTTGACGTGCTTCCGCCATGCTTTTCAATACCGTCTTTTATTGCCTTATTTATTTCATTGTAAAATTCGCTGTCTTTTATTACGGACTGGCTTTGAGCATGGCATATTCCGCATGACAGCAGCAGAATTGCCGCCGACAGTATTGTGTATATAAGTTTATTGCTGGACATTTGTCTTGTCCTTCCTTTCAAGTTCGATTATTCCCTTTGAATGCAGGACAAACATCCTGCCTTCCGCACATACGATGCCTAACGGCTCTATATCCGGGCAGCTCCATATAAGCTCTCCTATATTCGAGTCTTTTTTCTGGGCATAAAGATCTGTGAACAGATTGCCCATCTGGTTGTTTATGAACAGGGATATTAATACGGGAGCTTCGTTTTCGTCCCTTGCGAATACGGATTGCACATGATCTCCGTTAGGAGCTGTGAATTTCCCTTCCCCGTTCTTCATTATTCTGTTGTCAAGAAGATAGGCCATTATGCCGCTATTTTCCGGATCTGCAAATAGCCCTGTGACATAGTCGTCAAATGATTTAAATGTCTCTGACTGCTCGCCTTCAAGGTCTTCCGTAAGGCTGAGCTTTACTGAGTCATAAAGCCCTGCTGTAAATTTCCCTTCATGGTCTGTCCACATAAAATCCGCAAATCCGGCTTCGTACGGGATTTCCTTTATTGAGTCCTCAATAAAGTCGTATTTGAACATGTTTCCGTCTGTTCCCTGCCAGTATACCGAATGATGGGACATTACCATCTGATTGTCGTATATTTGAGCCCGCTCGTCAGGGAGGTGAACTTCCTTAGCTGAGGGCAGTGAATTTACCGGCGGCGTGAGAACTGCAAAAAGCTTTTTGACTCCGTCCTGTCTGACCCATACTGCGGCTCCATAGCAGCCGGAACATATTGCGAACGGCTCTCCTGTGATTTGGAAATCCATCTTTCCGTTAAGGTTAAACCATTCGAACCTGTCCCTGCATGAAAGCACTATATTGTCTCCGAGAACGGATATTTCAGGCTTTATTGTTCCTTTTTCACATCCGGATGCGGATATAGATCTTATTTTTTCATTTTTGCTTCCGGATATTTTATATACGTCAATAAGCGAGTCATGCCATTCGTAAAGCAGTCCTCCTGAGGCTGTCGCAGCATGCAGGCTCTCACATTCTCCGAAGGCTTTCCCCGAATATGGGGTTTCTCCGCCTGAGATTGCGTCTGTGAAGCTGAAATCTATCCTGATATCGCTGCAGAATCCTGTACCATTGTAAAGACTTGAAGGCATGTTCATAGGAATCAGCAGGCCTCGACATTCTTCATCAGGGCATATTCTTGCGGAAGGCTGAGCAAGCCTGCCGCATTTTTCACAGGCATAGAAAAGACTCCCGCAGTTGCTGCATCTCATTGTTTTGTCTTTTTCTATTCCCATTATTGATATTATACCGTTTCTGCATACAGGGCATGAATATCTGAAATTAGCCCCGCAGTCGGGACAGAAATTTATATCTTTATCGCTTATGCCTTCAGGCATAAGTCCGGAGATGTCAATGTGGCATACCGGGCATTTTTCTATCATAATACAAACCAGCCTTTCGTCAGTTTGACAGGGCTATGCTCCATCCTGCAGATTTAATGCTGCCGGAGAATGACTCGCATACGCATGCTTCCTGTGAGAGATCTATCCTGAATGTCGCCGTATCGCCATATTCGTTTCTTGAGGCGAGATCCTGTCGGCATATTGCAGTTGCAATAATGTCAGATGAACCCAGTTCTTCAGATTCCGCTATAAGATTCAGGACTGCAATGCCGTTTGATTCGAATTCCGCATTCCTTCTTATTGTTAAAGTCCTGAATGCTTCGTTCTCCTTTATAAGGTATTCGTCTATTTCTCCTGAGCTGTCCTGTATTTTTAGAGACACGGGCGATCTGTCAAAAAGAACCTCCCTGCCTAATACGGCTCCTTCGCATACTGCATTAAGTCTTTCTTCTGGTTCAAATGACTCATTTAGCCTTGGATATGCCTGTCTTAATGCTTCTGAGGCATGCTTTCTGCAGTACCTGCATGAATTTAAGCCGCCTGTGAGGATTACTGCTGATATTTCTGAGAGATCCGTCCCTCCTGTGGCTATTATCCCGCATGCTCTTGATGCCATATCTCTGTATATGGGCTTAAGAATTTGGTCGCTGTACTTCAGGGCGTCCACATTTAGAATTGTTTCTGTGCCTCCTGCCGGAATCATCTTTAAAGTGACTTTTCCGTCTGATGACAGCTTTTCCCTTATTTTCTTTGCGTAGCGCTCCTTGTCATCCTTCCTGTATTGTGAGGCGCTTCCCCAGAGGCAGTCCCATAGGCTTGATGATATTCCTGCCGGCACACTTTCTATTATTTTTCCGAGCTCTCTGCCCAAAAATGATGCCAGTACCGAATTTAAAGCGTTTCCTCCAAATTCGTTTCCCTGTATTCCGCAGCCGGCTCTGAGGTTATCGTTAAGAGAAAAGTCTGCCGATGACGTCTGATCAAAGCATGCATATCCCTTGTCTTTTGTCAGTATTCCTGTTGAAACGGTTGTCCTGCCTGCTCCGGAATTTATTATGCAGACAGTGCTTCCTCCTGGAATTTCCGATAGAAGGCTTCTTTTGTATGCCGAGCAGTAGTTGATAACGGCCTGACTCTCGCTGATGAATGTCAGCTGTTCCGGAGATACCCTGTCATCACTTGGAACTGAGGATATGAATGCTGACATTAAATATTTCCTGTATTCGTATTCCGCTTCAGGAGATGATAGGGAAGGGTATGTAAATATGTATTCGGGGCTGTCAAAGAATTCATTCATTCTGAAGCCTCCTGGAATTGACATGTTTCTGCTTCTGAACAGCTCTTCGCCCCATTTCCTTATGTATTCCCATACCCGTGAGAAAATAAGCCTGAGCAGATATTCGTTTGTCCATTCCGGATTGTATGCTGTGTATGTCTCTCTGCCGCTTATTATGTCGTTTTTCAGAGATGTTACTGCAGCAAGATTTGGCTCTTTTAGCAGCGCTCCTGTCCTCATCGGAGTTTTTGAAATTATTTCTTCCGCTTTTTTGCCGAAATAAAATTCCCTTCCGTTTATGTCGAGAACCATTTGGCAGGGAATGTATCCTTCTCCAATTTTTTCTACCGAAAATTTTCTCTTGCCGAATATTGGATCGCCTTTAGGCCACCTGGCTCTCAGCCTTATCCCTTCTGTTCCGAAGTCGATTGATATTGCGAGTTCTTTTGCGGGACGCTCTTTTCTTGCCGGTATTCTTATGAATGATATTTCATCCTTGTCTGTCAGTTGCCATGAAGTCGCTGTTGTCTCCGATTGTGATGCTCCGCGTATTTCTGAAAGCCTTATAACCGCACTGCCGTATCCTTTGACCGGTATCGAGCTTACATCGGGATTTTCGGAATATTCAGCCGTAAATCCCTTAGGGGCTTCAAAAGAAAAGCTTCTTTCTATAGAGGAATCGTTGTATACTACTATGTTCTGTGAGCGGACTCCGTGAGGAAATATCATTTTGGAGCTTCCTGGAATCCATTTTTCTGAGGATACTGAAACTTTTCCTGAAAGCGGAAACCTTATGGATTTTGAATTTTTTTTCTTCCATATCCTTGAGACATCCCTTGAGTCGTTGTCAAGAGTAAAGGTTATAAATCCTGATGGCTGGCTTGCGTCATCCCTCACAGAAAATTCAAAGCATGCCCCTATATTAGATGATGCCTGTATCAGGCATTTTTGTGTCCCTGGCTCCTGTCCGTAAATGGATATGTTGCAGGCCTGTGATATATCGCATTCTATGTTTACGACGCCTCCTGCGATATGTTCGAATCTTATTGCGAATGTTCCGTTTTCAGGAATTTCCGCTCGCCTCAATGCCGGCGAGATCCTGTCCTTGCTTAATATTGGATCTGACACTCTCGCGCTTATTCTGCCGCATTTTGGACAGAATTTTGCCGATGGGGATTTTCCGCACCACTGGCACTCTTCTTTTTTTTCTGAACACGCAATGTCTGACAACAAAACATCCCTCCGCGAAGAACTACTGTGCCGTACTCCCACCACTTGGCTGAAGCGGGGGCTTCCTGCTTCAACGAACGCTGCCTATTGCCGGAACAATAAGGTCTTGCATGTTCTCCACAAGCGTATATTTCCGCTTGTCCAGCGGTATTTGTATTTTAGGATAAATGCTATTCGTTTATCCTCATTCATTTATCCTATAGTAATGCAATCATGAATACCTGTCACCTTGCAAATTACGTAACAGGGGTATTCTTGGAAATTTGGTTAAAAATTCTATAAAAAATCTTTCAAAACCTGCATACCATCTATGCATTGCATTGGGATATCAGAAGGGAAAATAATAAACTCAGATAAAAAAATAATAATGCCCCCTTTTAAAAAATAGTAAAATATGACATTATTTTTTCTTAATTAGCTTGAATGGAAGGATAAAAAAGCGAATTTGAAGAATTTTATAAAGAGAAACCGGAAAGAGATATCTGTATGCCTTTTTGCAATTGCCGGCTGTGCGGCAGCATGCTGGCTTGTTGCCGGCATTCAAGGCTGTCTTGGGTTTGTTTTAGGTTGTGCGGTTTTCTTCTTTTCTGTTTTTATTATTTTAACAATGGCTTCCTTTATATTTGGCGGCTCCTTCGGCAAATGTTATTTCTGGCTTTTGTTTGCCGCCTGCTTTATCCTGAAGATGGCAGTCGCAGGCGCTATGATTGCCGGAGCTATTCTCATGAAATTTAATGCGATCTGCCTGTGCTTGGGAACTGTGGTCTCGCTTGCTATCTTCTGCATTTATGTCTTGAGAAATAGGGAAGCCTGAATTGAAAATGGCGGTGATTTTTCTTGAATGAAAATAGTGCTATGGCTCATGCCATGGAAAAAATATCAGAACTTGCCAAAGAGCCTCTCGGCTATCTTGGCGCTGAATGGGCTCCGGGCGTTCATGTCGAGACTATTATCGTAACATGGATTGTTATGCTTATTCTGATAATAGCTGCCGTCGTAATATCTAAGAATTTTTCAGTTATTCCCGGAAAGCTTCAGGCCGGCATAGCGGCTGTTTCTGAGGCTTTTGAGGAGCTTGGTGATAATTGTGGCGGCGAGAGGGTGAAAAAATATCTGCCTCTCCTTATAACGTTTTTTATTTTTATTTCGGCATCTAATCTTTGGGGGCTTCTTCCTGCCGTATCAATTCCGCTCGATGGATTTAAATGCTCTAATTCATCAGAGTCTGTCCTGATACTGACTATGCCTCCTACAAGAGATCTCAATACGACTCTGGCTCTTGCACTGCTGTCATTTCTCGCTTTTCAGATTATCGGATACAAGGAAGGCGGCATAAAATATTTTTCGCATTATCTGCATCCTCTTGATTCAGTGCTTGCCGGTCTTCCTAAGTCTGCCGGAATTATCTGCTGCGTGCCTCTTGCTTTGTTCTTCATTTTTATAAATATTATAGAGGAAGTAGCAAGAGTTGCTTCACTTACCATGAGACTTATGGGAAATATTTTGGGAGAGCACATCGTTACGGGGATTATGGTAGGCCTTCTCTATGTCGCCTGCGCATTCGCGCCTAATGCAATAGCTGGATTTTTCTTTACTGCCGGTACGGATGTTTTTGCTTTCGCCCTTCAGTTTATGGGAGTTCTTACCGGAATTGTCCAAGGCTTTGTATTCACGATTCTTACTCTTTCGTATATAGGTTCTGCTGTTGAAATAGCGGAAGGTCATTGATTTTACGATAAAAAAGCCGGTTTGATTCCGGCTAAGATATAATAAAATAACAAGTAATGCAAATTAATTTTTGGAGGTCATATTAATGTTTAGAAAAGCACTTTCTTTCTCGTCGGCACTTTTTGCAGTATTTGCTCTTATGAGCACAGCCGTCTTCGCTTCTGATGCGGCAGCTAACCCCGCAAACGCTCCTATGGCTCTTACGCTTGTTGGAGCTGCTGTCGGTCTTGGTCTTGTCGGTCTCGGCGTTGGTGTCGGAATGGGTCTTTCCGTTTCCAAGGCTGTTGAAGCTTCAGGAAGAGACGGTTGTCATTTATTCTCTCACAGTAGCCCTTCTCCTTATGTTCGCAAGCCCTATTAAATAGTTTTGTCGGACGCCTGCGGCCTGCTTAAAGGTTAGGCTGCATAAAATATGAAAGGCAGTGAGCGATGGAATTACAGGTTAATACTATTGTTATACAATGCATAAACTTCGTTCTGTTTGCTGTTATAATGTATTTCTTCCTTTTCAAGCCCCTTCAGAAGGTTCTTGCTGAGCGCAGGGAAAAGATTTCTAAGGATTTTGACGAGGCCAAGGCTGCAAAGAGTGATGCCGAAAAGCTCCGTAAGGAATATGAAGAAAAGCTTAAGCAGACAAGCGAAGAGTCAGCTGACATAATAGCAAATGCCGTAACTGCGGCTGAGACGATGAAAAGCGATATAATTGCAGAGGCTCATTCTGCGGCAGAGAGAATCAAGGCAAAGAGCGAAGCAGAGATTGCTGATATGAAGAATAAGGCATATTTGGAGATGAACCATGAAATGGGTTCTCTTGCCGTATCGCTTGCAGGCAAGCTTCTTGAGTCTTCTCTTGATGAGAATGCGCATAGGGCAATTGTAGAGACATTCACGGCAAAGGTGGAATCAGGCGATGTTAGATGAATCTGTTGCTGAACGTTATGCTGGAGCTCTTTTTGAAGTATCGGAAGCCTGCGGAAAGACTGACTTATGGGATAAGAAGCTTTCTCAGATTGCAAAGTCTGTAGAGGATACTCCTTTTCTTTCTAAATTTCTGAAATATCCTTTCGGTTCCGCATCAGAAAAAAAAGATATAATGAAGAAGGTCTTCGGCACGTTTATCGATGTTCAGATAATGAATTTTATATTCATTATAATCGATCGCGGCAGGGCTTCATATCTTGATCTTATATCGAAAAAATATTCCGAATGCATAAAACAAAGCCGGGGAATTGTGTCGGCCGAGGTCATATCTGCAGCTCCGCTTTCTCCTTCTGAGAGGGCAAGGCTTGCGAGAGTCCTGACGCAGAAGGAAGGCAGAAAGGTTGAACCTTCGTTTTCATGCGATCCTTCCCTTATTGGAGGGGTTGTCATTAAAATGGGCGGCAGGGTAATTGACGGAAGCCTTTCGAGGGCTTTGAGTATCATGAAGGAAAAGTTTGCTAATGTTGATGTTTCCGCGGTTGCGGGAGCCTAGGCTGGCATTACCGATATGGCCGTAAAGCCTCTGCCTTTGGGCATGGGGATGTAAGGCGCTTCTACGGGCATGGCATTGTCCGTTGCGGAGAGAACTGGAAGTCCGCTATTAAGGCAGGAATGGTTAGTTATTATCCCAGAATCACCTGGCTTTAGCTATGGGGAGTATGTCAAGAATAAATCCCTGGAGGATTTTAAATAAATGCTGAGACCTGAAGAAATAAGCGCTTTGCTCAAAAGCGAGATTGAAAATTATAAAGGCGCTCTGGAAGAGACTGATGTCGGAAGGGTTATAAAGGTCGGCGACAGCGTCGCTACCGTGTACGGGCTTCCCGGAGCGAAGTCAGGAGAGCTCCTTGACTTCGAAGGCGGAATTTCTGGCATGGTCATGAATCTTGAGCTTGAAACTATATCATGTGTTCTTCTCGGCCCTGATGAGAAAGTTAAAGAGGGTGACAGGGTTACGAGAACAGAGGCTGTTATAGAAGTTCCTGTCGGACCGGAGCTTTTAGGGAGGGTTGTTGATCCTCTCGGCAATCCTATTGACGGAAAAGGACCGATAAGGGCAACAAAGAGA
>JAKSUM010000220.1 GCA_024409025.1 bacterium
TGAAATGACTCTTGCAAGTACAGTGCAGTACTCTCCCTCTTGAAGCTCGGTAATTTTTCTGATATTGCTTCTGTCATCATATCTTCTTGGATAATGCGAGAGAAGATCGCCTATTGTCTGTATTCCAAGCCTTGAAAGCAGGCGGCCAAGAGAAGGACCTACGCCCTTTGCGTATTGAACGGCACTGTCCAGGTATGCTTCCGCCGTCTTCTGCGGTTTGGAAATAGGCTTTTCCAATGCTTTTTTTCCTAATGATGACGATTTTTTTGATGGCGGGGGAGTATTGCCCGAGACATCAGGACTATGGCTGATTATGCGTTTCAGCCGTGATATAAGGCATTTTCTTTCATCTGTTGAGGATTTGTCATACGATTGGGCTATAATTGCTGCTTTTTCGTATTCTTCGCCTGTCAGCTCTCCGTCTGTATGCGCTTTCATCAGAAAGTCTGAAAGAAAGCTGCCGAGCCCGCCCATGACTGATAGGTTTTTACAGCCTGTTTTTTCTTCAAGAGATAGAGGGCGCAGTATTGACTCAACGGCATTCATTCTAAGGCAGTCCCCGTTTCTCAAGCTATTTTTCGCTCATTTCTTCTCCAACTTTTTTGATGATTTCCTTATTGATCATTCTTACAGCCACTTTGACTGCATTTTCTATAGCATCATGCTTTGCTCTTCCATGGGCCTTTATGCATATTCCGTCTATACCGAACAGAAGAGCTCCCCCATGTTCGGAATGATCCAGATCCTTCTTTATCTGCCTGAAAGCGCCTTTAATAAGCAGGCCGCCTATTTTTGCAAATATATTGTTGGAGACGTGCTTTTTTATTAGCCTGGTTACAAGCTCGCCGGTCCCTTCGGCTGTTTTCAGGACTATATTGCCTGTGAAGCCGTCTGCTACAGCCACATCCACCTCTCCGTTTTTCATGATTGTGCTGGGCTCGACATTGCCTTTAAAATTAAGGTTTGATGATTTGAGCAGCTCGTACGATGCCTTTATTACCGCGCTCCCTTTATTGTCCTCGGAGCCTATATTTATGAGGCCTACTGTAGGATTATCGACACCTATTATATGTTTTGAATATATGCAGCCCATCTGTGCAAACTGTATAAGGTATTCAGGCTTGCATTCAGGGTTTGCTCCGGCATCAAGCAGGATTGTAGGCTTATTGAAGGTCGGCAGAACCACTGATATTGCAGGCCGCTTTATTTTGACCTTGTCCGTCTTTATCCTGCCTACGTAAAGAAGGGTTGCCTCAAGAAGAGCCCCTGTATTTCCTGCGGATATAAGGGCATCAACTTTCCTTTCCTTAAGCATTTTTGCCGCTACTATAATTGAAGCGTTGGGTTTCTTCCTTAGGGCTGCCGAAGGGCTTTCATGCATTTCCACATATTCTTCAGTATGACTGATCGAAATATTTGGAAAATCTCCCGACATATGCTCTTTTATCTTTTTTTCATCACCTACAAGGACTATTTCAAGGCTCTTGTTGCCAGATGCCGCCTTTTCGGCTCCTTTCACCGTTTCGGCAGGGGCGTAGTCTCCGCCCATTGCATCTATTGCGATTCTCATTGTTTTCTCCATATTGCGGTTATAAAGGTTTTTTTATCTGTTTAAAGAAATATTCTCCTGTGTATTTTGAAATCCTTTAAACTGATGAGGTGGTGTTTTGTTTAGAATTTCTGCAGCAGCTCTGCTTGCTCTGTCAATATTATGTGCTTCATGCCCTGCAGATGCGGCAAGAAAAAAATCAGGCTATGTGAAGGCTAAGACGGCTCCGGTTGTCAAGCATAAGCTGAGCAAGTCCGCTGAATATTATCATCAGGGCTGCTCATTTGAAAAATTGGGCCTTATTGATAAGGCTGAAGAGTCATACAGGCTTTCTGTAAAAGAGGATCCTAAATTTGCTGCGGGTCTGTTCAGGCTTGCATGGATATATGATTTGAAAAAAGATTATAAGAAGGCTGCCGAGACATATAAAAAAGTTATCGAAACGGATAAGTCGTTTTTTCCGGCATACAATAATCTTGGAATAGACGAATATAATTTGGGAAATTATTCTGCAGCATCGTCTTATTGGCGTGAAAGCCTGAAGATTAATCCGTCCCAGCATGAGGTTTACAATAATCTTGGCCTTTCCGCCGCAGCTTCAGGAAATTACGATCAGGCTGTTTCGTTCTATGATAAGGCACTTCAGCTTAAGCCGCTGTTTTCCGGCGCTGCAAAGAACAGGGCTTATGCCCTTGTAAAGATGGGGGATTATGCGGCCGCCGATGCGCAGCTTGCCAAGAATTCAAGAATTTTTTCATCAGATCCGATGTCGTTCTATAACTATGCGTCTTTCTGCATAAACTGGCATAATTATAAAAAGGCATCTAAGCAGCTTGAGGCAGGACTGAAGCTTAATAATACCATTCAGTCTTTCTATAACCTTTCCGCACTCGCAAGCGCTTCGTTTAATGACGATGCCGCTGCTGATCTCCAGCTTGAAAATGCTCTTGCACATGGTGGCGAGACCGCAGCTTACCTTAAGACTGCCGGCAGAGTCGCCCATCTTCAGGACAGTAATGACAAGGCTCTCGCATTCTATCTTAAGTCAATGAAGAAGAATGATGAGGATCCTGAGCTGTTTACATGGCTTGGCGAGCTTTATGCGGATATGAAGATGGATACCCAGGCTCTAAATTCCTGGGAGATGGCAGTTGCTAAGAATTCTGATTTTCTCAAGGCAAGAAATTCCAGAGCCCTTTATTATCTTAGCAGGAATAACTGGCAGCAGGCAGTAATTGACAATGAGGCCGTGCTGAGAGCAAATCCCCATGATTTTGAAGCCCTTTATATTAAAGGTGCCATAGAGGAGGCAAAAGGAAATTCCGCCGGAGCCATAGAGTTTTACGGCAAGGCAATTGAC
>JAKSUM010000221.1 GCA_024409025.1 bacterium
GCAATTGAAAAAAATAAAAAAAAAGCTTGACAAATTCAGTTTAATATAGTAAAATATTTGAAGTCGAAGGACAAATATAAAAACGGGACGTAGCGCAGCTTGGTAGCGCACAGCGTTCGGGACGCTGGGGCCGGAGGTTCAAATCCTCTCGTCCCGATTTTAATAAGGAAGCATTCATAGAGGCTCTATGAATGCTTTTTTTATGGGGGTATTATGCTTGCCAAGGATTTTGATTATGATCTTCCTGATGAATTAATAGCTCAGGAGCCTATTGCGGACAGAAGCTCTTCAAGACTGCTGTTTATGGACAGGCAGACCGGAAAAAGGGCTCATCATATCTTTTCAGATATAGAAAGCCTTATTCCTGAAGGCTCTCTTCTTGTTATGAATAATAGCAGGGTTATTCCTGCAAGGGTTATATGTGAGAAGGATACAGGCACTAAAGTAGAGGTTTTTCTTATACGATGCACTGCAGGGACAGAGTGGCAGTGCATGATGAAGCCCGGCAAAAGAGTCCGTCAGGGGACTGTTCTTAAAGCCGGAGGCGGTACGTTTAGGGTTACTGTCAAATCAAAAACGGACGATGGCTTTGTTTTTGCGGATATAGAGACTGATGGCGGATTTTGGGATATTCTTGAAAAAGAGGGACAGATTCCGCTTCCTCCTTATATTAAGGAAAAGCTCAGCAATCCGGAAAGATATCAGACTGTGTATTCCGATTTGAGGGAAAAGGGATCTGTTGCGGCTCCTACGGCAGGTCTTCATTTTACAGACGGGCTTATTTCAAGGCTTGAGAAAAAGGGTGTGGATCATGCCTTTGTTACTTTGCATGTAGGTCCTGGAACCTTTAGGCCCGTAAAAGCCGATAATATAGAAGATCATAAGATGGATTTTGAGTTTTATCATATATCGGATGAATCTGTCGAAAAGATAGAGAGGGCATATTTTGAAAAAAGACGGATTATAGCTGTAGGGACTACTTCCGTAAGAACCATTGAGTCAGCATGGGGGAGAGAAGGCAGATGCTTGAAGAAGTCCGGCTCTACTGACATGTTCATATATCCGGGATATGAATTTAAGATAACCGGAGGTCTGATAACCAATTTCCATCTTCCGAAATCTACTCTTATAATGCTCGTAAGCGCATTCGCAGGAAGAGAGCATGTGCTTGATGCCTATGAAGAGGCTGTCAGGGAAAAATACCGCATGTACAGCTTTGGCGATGCTATGATGATTCTTTGATTTTTATGTTGCTTTATTTGTCATCCTGCATTATAATATATAGTCTGAATAATATTCCATTTCAGTTATAGGCGGTTTATATGAAGAAAGGCGTTTTTTTTGTTGTTTCAGGACCTTCCGGAGTGGGAAAGGGGACTGTTCTCAAAAAGGTTATGGCTGCAAACCCTAACCTTCATTATTCGGTGTCTGCTACTACCAGAGCTCCGAGGGAAGGCGAGATAGACGGCGTCAATTACTTCTTCATGAGTGAGGATGAATTCGACAGAAAAGTTGAGAACGGCGAATTCCTGGAGCATGTCAAAACTTATGGCATATCATACGGCACGCTCAAGAAAAATGTTGAGGATAAGGTTGATTCAGGGCAGTGCGTTATTCTTGAAATAGATGTAAAGGGAGCCCTCAATCTTATGGACAGGGGAATCAGGGCGGTATATATCTTTATTGCTCCTGAAAAATTTTCCGTAATAAGGGAAAGGCTTCTGAACAGGGGAACTGAAGATCCGGAGATGCTTGAGAAGAGGGTCGAAGTTGCCAAGTGGGAGCTTGAGCAGGCTGATAAGTATGAATACGTCATTATCAATAAAGATCTTGATAAGGCATGTTGCGAGTTTGACAGTATTGTAAGAGCGTCTTCCTGTCTTGCATCATGTACTGATTTTTCAGAGTTTGACTGGAGCGGCAGAAAGCGCTCCGCAGAATAATTTAAACGTAAAAGGAGTCTTTTTAATATGTTGATAGATCCCAGCCTTGAACAGCTTCTTACAAAGGCAGACAGCAAATTCAGCATTGTTTCTATGGTTGCAAAGAGAGTCCGAGAGCTTAATGACGGATGGGCTCCTCTTTTAGAACAGGGAGAGCTGAAGCCTGTCAGCCTCGCCCTTAGGGAAATTGCCGAAGGCAAGCTTTCTATGGTTTCAGGCGATGCCCGCCATGAACAGAATAAGGCGGAAGCTGAGAACGCTTAATCATGCTTCTTAGAGCATTTCCGGCGATTTTGCTTGTACTGTGCCTGTTTTTGCCTCAGGTAGCTTTTGCCTCCGGAGAAAAAAAACAGGGCGGTGCCCTTATATGCTCTTTCCCAGGAGAGGCAGGATCACTTGATCCTGCTGATGCGTCCGATCCTGCTTCCGTCAATATGGAATCGGCTATTTTTGAAGGTCTTGTAGCCTTGAGCGACGATGGGAGCCGGATTATGCCTTCGTTGGCAAAACGCTGGTATACCAAGGACTTTAAGGTTTGGACATTCGAATTGAAAAAGAATGTCAAATTTCACGACGGCACGGATTTGACATCCAGTGCTGTCAAGTTTTCGATAGAGCGTCTGCTTCATGCTTCCGATTTTGCCTCCGGACACGAGGCTGCCGAATATTTTAGGGAGATTGCTGCCGGCAAAGGCTCGAGAATAGCTAGGATTGAGACTCCTGAGATAAATAAAGTAAGGATATCCCTTTCAGAGCCTGATATCGGATTTTTGCGTAAGCTTGCCGTCCCGGCTGCGTCTATTGTCAGCCCCTATTCCGCAAAGAAACTTGGGGCAGGGTTTGGTTTAAGCCCTGCCGGTACGGGGCCTTACCGTTTTTCAGACATGAGAAGACAGGGAAGGATTGTGCTTGCCAGAAATATCGCCTATG
>JAKSUM010000222.1 GCA_024409025.1 bacterium
CGAGATACACAGGTTCAACAAGGCCCAGCAGGACGCCATACTTCCCTTCGTAGAAAGCGGACTTATAACACTTATAGGGGCAACGACAGAAAATCCGTCCTTTGAGGTCAACAGCGCTCTTTTGTCGAGATGCAGGGTATATGCACTGCATCCCCATTCCCGCGAGGACATGAGGAAAATACTGAAAAGAGCCACAGAGGATGAGGATCGCGGACTTGCATCATACAGGCCTGAAATAACAGAAGATGCCATGGAGCTGCTCATATCCGTATCCGGAGGCGATGCAAGGATAGCCCTCAATTCCCTTGAATATGCAGTAATAACCGCCCCGCCGGAAGGCGAGGAAGGAATCAGAAGAGTCGATGCTGACAGGATGGACAAGGCAATATGCTTCAGAACCTCCAGATATGACAAAAAAGGCGACGGTCACTATGACATAATATCAGCCTTCATAAAAAGCATGAGAAACTCTGACGCCGATGCCACGGTATATTGGCTGGCAAGAATGATAGATTCCGGAGAAGATCCCATGTTTATAGCAAGAAGGATGATTATATTCGCATCCGAAGACATCGGGATGGCGGATCCTATTGCTCTCAATCTGGCATCAAGCGCGCTCAACGGGGTAAAGGCGGTCGGGATGCCTGAAGGCAGGATAATATTAGGCCACTGCGCATGCTATCTTGCCTCCGCCCCTAAAGACAATTCAGCATACAGGGCGATCAACGAGGCGCTTAAGGATGTGAGGGAGGGAAAAGTATATCCTGTTCCCAAGCACCTGAGAAATGCAGTAACCGACCTTATGAAGGATATGGGCTATGGCGCAGGATACAAATACGCACATGATTTTCCGGAAGGCAAAGCGGACATGCAGTGCCTGCCGGACGAGCTTAAAGACAGGAAATATTTCAAACCGAAAGGGCCGACATGCAGCGGAAAACAAGCGAACCAAAAACAATCAGATTAAAGCAGCTTACACTTGAGCGCAAAAGAATAATATTCTCAAACGAGCTGTGCATGACGGCGGAAGCAATAGACAGGGACTCCGGAACGCCCCTAATAATCCAAAGGATAGAAATTCCGTCTGGCGAAAGGCTCAAGAGGACTGTAAGGGAAAAAGAGGAGTGGATAAGGAAGGCTGCCGCTAAGGATCCGGAATACGACAGGATATCGTTCATAAGCCCACAGAAAGCATGCGAGCTTTACCTGAAGGCGCTGGACGCCCAGATATTCATATATTCCAGACTTATAGAAAAGGTGCCGTTTTTAAAGCTTCTGTACTCAGAAAAAAACTCTGAATGCGCCTGCTTTATATTCGAGTACAGGCATCTTGATAATCTTGAAAAATATTTCTCGGAAGAGAGGAATCTTGAGGACGAAAAGCTCAGAAGGGTGTTCAAATCGGCAGCTTCGGCGCTTTTTCAGGCATATACCGGCATAGGCGCAGGAAAAATGCTCTATTCCATATCTTCCGGAAGCATAGCAGCAGACGAGGAAGGCAACGCTTTCCTACTGGATCTGATATCCTGCAGGCTTGAGGAGCCGGAGGAGTCGGTCATGAAAGAATGGCAGAAGGCAATCATAGCTCCAGTAGCCCCTCCGTATATGCCTCCCGAAGGATACATAAACGACAAATCTGAATTTTATGCGTTCGGAGCCTATCTGTATGAAGCCGTATCAGGGCTTATAATGCCTCCAGCATCGGAAAGAAAGGCGAAGGATGACTACCTTGCCCTGCTCTCCCTTGACTCGTCATTCCCTACAGGACTTGACAAGATAATAACATTCGGGACGGAAATACTGCCTGAAAGAAGATTCAAATCCTTTGAAGATCTTATCTCATATGCCTCAAAGGACAGCCTGAGCGGAATAGAATGCTTCTGGGAAGTGGATATTCCGGCAAGAGAGCTTGATCTCTATTCCGTAAGAAGAGGCGACACTAAGACCGAAAAAATCACGATAAGAAAAAAAGCCCCGATAGACGCAATCCCGTTCGTATTTGAAAGACATTCGGCAGAATGGAAATGCAAGCCGTCGGAAGCAGAGCCTTCCATAAAGGTCATGATTACGAGCTCCTCGGAAAATGAGATAGAGGCGGAGATATCGGTTATCTTCAAAAACTCAATGAAGCAGGGCGAGTACAAGGGCATAATCAGGCTTGACACCTCATACGGAAGCTGCGAGATTGCGACAAAAGCCTTTCTTGCAGCCCCACCATTACATATGGCGCCTCCGGCAGGAGCCTTATACGCAATCCTGTTCGCGCTGACATTCATGCTTGCCGGCAGGCCAGACATAATATCAAAAAACGGCAGCCGTTTCATGTACAGGCAGCAATGGAATGAAATAAAGGCAATAACGGCGGTATCTCCAGACCAAAGCTTTTCAATATCTGACAACAGAGACTGGATTAAGACAGGTGACAGCAAAAAGGGAATCCTTTTTTCCCCGTCCTCCATATCAATATCAGCCTCGAAATCAGGAAAAAACATAAAAAACGGGATCATCTCATCGTTTTATGCACCTCCTTCTACCGACTTCACAGTTCAGGCGACAATAACAAAAAAGTCATCTGACGGCTCAAAAGCCGGAATAAAGCTTTTCTCAAGCGGAAAACGGTATGTGGCAGCATCATTCACCGATACGGGAGAGATAATATTCGAATCCTCCGCTCCAAAATGCGGGGAAATAAAAAAAATCAGGCAAAGAGGAGCGACCGCTGACATAAAAATAACATATTCAGCGTCTGATTATAAAGCCAAATGCTATACAGGCAAAAATCTTGCGGCAGAATTCGGAGAATTTGAATTTGAAGA
>JAKSUM010000223.1 GCA_024409025.1 bacterium
CAGAGCCTGAACAGTTAGTATCCCTCGGAATCGCATACAAGCAGGGGATTCTCGAATTAAAGGCTGAGGACTACAAAAACAGGGAAAATAAGAATGCCGCAAAGATTTCCGAGTATACTGAAGGCGAGATTGAAGCCTTCAATTCGGCACTTAGCGGAATGACTCCTGATAACTCCTCTTACGCCAGCGTTTCCGGAATTCTTGCAAATCTCTATGTTGAGAAGGGCGATTACAAAAAAGCGATAGAAATTGCCTCTAAAAATGAGAAGATAGCCCCTCTGCTTTCAGCTGCGCCTGATAAGGTTGAGGAAATCGGCGACAAGCTTATTGATCTCGGAAAGTCTCCAGACGGATTCGATATGAAGGACACCTCCTTTATACCTCTTGTATCGGCTTTTGTTACTGCAAAGATAAATCTTGGCGAATATAAGCAGGTTGAAAAGATAGCCGAATTTGCAAGAAAATATAATCTTACTCCTGAATTTTACTCGGTATGCGCAAGGGCAATGAAGGACGGCGGCGACCTCAAGGGTGCCTCCGAGTGCATGAAGATTGCAATCAGGCTTCTTAATAATGCCGGAGTTTCTGCTGACGATGATATAGGCATCTATACTGCTGCAATGCAGAGAGCAGGCGTTTATGAGGAATATGCCGACATACTTCTTGCTCAGGGTAAAAAAGAGGAAGCTGCTGAAATGTACGATGAGGCCATATATTTCTATGACAATTCAGGCAATAAGGAAAAGGCTGAGCCTTTAAAGGAAAAAAGGGCGAAGACCGGCGTTCCTGAAAAGCTGAAAGTCGTAAAGCAGGAAAGAATGCCTGACGGCAGCATAAAGGTTATAATGAGCGACGGAAGTGAAGTCGTAATGCCTATAGATAATAAGCCTGAAGAAGAACATGACGCCGCATCAGCCGCTAAGTCTGAAGGCCAGTCCAAATAATATGTTCCGATCTTAGCTCCGGATTATTCCGGAGCTTTTTTTTATGCATTTGTCCACGGATGCCTTCCAAGCATCCTTTTTTTGTGTCCCAATAAAGGATTTTTCCTTTTCTCTGAATAAAATTAAATGGATTAAAATGCAGATTATTTTTTAGAAAGAATAATATATATATAATATGGACAGAATTTTTGAAACATGCCTTAAGCCGGGAAGATATACCGGCACAGAGTATAACTCCAGCAAAAGGGACTGGGCTACGTCTTCCCTGAAGATAGCTCTTGCTTTTCCTGATACGTATGAAATAGGCCAGTCAGGGCTTGGATTGAAGATTGTTGCCGGAGTTCTTGAACAGAATGAGGACTGGCTCGTTGAGAGGGTTTTTGCTCCTTGGAGCGACCTTGCCGAAAAAATGGCTGAAAAGGGCCTTCAGCTCTGCTCTCTGGAATCACGCCGCCCCGTAAAGGATTTTGACATATTGGGATTTACTCTTCCTTACGAGATGAGCTATTCCAACATTCTCTATATAATGTCACTGTCTGGAATGCCGCTTTTTGCAAAGGACAGGGATGAGTCGTATCCTCTTGTTATCGGCGGGGGTGCATGCACTCTTAATCCTGAGCCGGTCGCTGATTTTTTTGACATATTTATCATGGGAGACGGCGAGGAGTCCATGCCTGAAATTGCCTCGCTTTATCTTGAATGCAGGAACAACGGTCTTTCAAGAAGGGAGTTTCTTGAAAAGGCATGTCATCTTAAGGGATTTTATGTTCCGTCATTCTATGAGCCCGTCTATGATGAGAATGGCCGTTTCGTAAGAATAGATAAGACCTTTGCAGATGCTCCTGATTATATCGAGAGAAGGATTGTAAGCTCTCTTGATGACGCATATTTTCCAGTGGATCCGCCGGTTCCGCATACTGAGACCATACATGACAGGATTATGCTTGAGATTTCCAGAGGCTGTACAAGAGGATGCCGCTTCTGTCAGGCAAGCATATATTACAGGCCTGTAAGGGAAAGAAGCAGGGAAAGGCTTATGAAGCTCCTTGAGGAGTCTGTCAGGCATACGGGCTATGAGGAGGTCTCGCTTGTTTCACTCTCATGTACGGATCATTCAGAAATCGCCTCCATTGCCTCTGAAATACAGGAAAAGTATGAGGGAAAATATATTGAGCTTTCGCTTCCCAGCCTTAGGACTGACGCTTTCTCTGTAAGCCTTGCAAAGCTTGTACAGAAGTTCAGACGCTCGTCTCTTACATTTGCTCCTGAGGTCGGTACGGCAAAGATGCGCAATGTCGTAAACAAGGGAAGCAGCGAGCAGGATGTTATCGATATCGCAAAGGACTGCAAAAAGGCAGGCTGGCAGGCTCTTAAGCTTTATTTCCTGACAGGCCTTCCTTTTGAAGAGGAGTCCGATATAGACGGAATTGCCGATCTCGTATGGAGGACTCTGAAGGAGACGGGATTAAAGCTGACGCTTTCAGTTTCCTCATTTGTTCCGAAGCCCCAGACGCCTTTCCAGTGGGCTCGTTTCGTTTCTATTCCTGAAACAAGGGAGAGACAGGCTAAGATGAAGAGGATTATGAAGCATGGAAAGATTAACCTTAAATTCCATGTCTCATACCTTAGCTTCCTTGAAGCCGTTTTTGCAAGGGGAGACAGAAAGCTTTCGGCTGTTCTTGCTGAGGCTAACAGACTCGGATGCCGCTTTGACGGATGGAGCGACTGCTTCGATTTTGAAAAATGGATGCAGGTGTTCGCTGAAACGGGTGTGGACCCCGCCTTCTATGCCAACCGAACCATCCCGGACGAAGAAATTCTTCCGTGGGATATGATCGACTGCGGCGTAA
>JAKSUM010000224.1 GCA_024409025.1 bacterium
CTGCTGATTATGTCACATGCCGCATATGCAGCGGAAAACCCAAGACAGCTGGCGGAATGCATGAAACAGATGAGCTCGCTTCAGTCATATCTTGAATTCGTATATATGCACAGGGGATTTTATCCGGAGTCACTGGACGAGCTCAATATGCTGTTTAACAGCGACGTAAGGCGCGACAGCGACAGGATTATAATACCGGAAGATCCTGCAACAGGGAAAAAATTCATATACTCGCCTTCAAAAGATTTAAAGACCTATTCAATATCGGCTCCAGATCCTTCATGCTACGGCATGGACAGCATAGAGCTCAGGAACGTCAGATGGGGCTGGATGAACACCATAGCGGAGCAGACAAATGCCCAGATAAAATCGGAGCTCTGCGGGCAATATCTGACCGGACTCATGAAAGCCGTAAAAAAATATCAGGAAGAAAAAAAGAAGCTTCCCTCAGAGATAAAGGAGCTTGTTCCGGGATATCTTAAGGGAATCCCGAAATGCCCACTCTGTGGAAAGCCTTACTATCTCAAGCTTACAAGCGAGGATCTGGTAATCTACTGTCCGTCACCAATGTCTCATGGATGCTCATCATTCTGCTACAGCCTGAAAAAAGGCGTTGTCGTCAGACCCGCTTCTGAAAAGAAGGATTGACAAGCTCGGCATTTATCTCAAATCCCATAAGCATGGATGCCACCTGTGAAAATTTTTCAGGATCGCCGCTGACACAGTATCTATGGGCAGGCGAAAGACCTGAAACATTTTCCAATCCGCATGACCTTAATATTTCAGAGAGCTCTGCAGCCGTTGCTGAAGCAGGATTTACTATCGAAAATCTGTTTCCGGCGGCTTTTTTTATTGCCTTTTCGAGGAAAGGGTAATGGGTGCAGCCCAAAATCAGAGTATCCGATTCGATTCCGCTGAATGCCGAAAGGTATTTGTTAACAACCCTGTCAGCTTCAGCGCCTTCAAAAATTCCGCTCTCCACAAGAGGAACGAAATCAGGACAAGCCTTGCCTGTCACACTTATCTCATTATCCGAAAGCTTCTTCATAAGAGCGTCATGGGCGCCGCTTGCAACAGTCACGCTGTTGGCGAACATGCATGCAGTCCTAGTCCTGATTATTTTGAGAGCTTCCCTTACGCCCGGCTCGATAACGCCTATTATTGGAAAATCAAAGCATCTGCGAGCCTGTTCAAGGGCAACTGCAGAGGAAGTATTACATGCCATCACCGCAGCCTTGACATTCTGGCTCTTAAAATATTTCAATATCTCAAAAACAGCTGTGCGTATAAAAAGAGGAGACTTGCTGCCATAAGGAACATTGGCAGTATCTCCAAAATAAAGAAGCTTTTCATTCGGGAGCAGCCTCATAATCTCTTTTGCAACGGAAAGCCCTCCCACGCCGGAATCCATAACGCCTATCGGCAAATTCATAATTCTTGCATCTCCGGAATAATATATATGTTATAGCCTTTTACTGGCCTGATTGTAAAAAGCCCCCTCGGGGACATGCCCCGAGGGGAAAAATCCCCATGGTTTTACGACATTTTATTATAGCATACTGATTTTTTATTAGCAAATTTTTTTTAGAAATAAAAGGCAAATCATATTGCAGACATAGGGAAAACATAGGGGCTGGGAAAAGCGGAAAACAGAAAAGAACTTGATAGAAACCTTTTTTAATAAAAAAACACCGCATTTAAATACGGTGTTTTTTTTATTACCTATTTAATAGTCAGTCTCTCTCTGCTGAGTGAAACTTCCTGAACCGGAAGAAGCTCCTGAGGAGACAGGGGCAGGAGGCGGAGGAGGCGCGGCCTGTCTTGCAGGCGCAGGCTCATAGTAATCCGAATATCCTGACGACGGCTTTGCTTTGCTTTTGTTGGCAGGAGCAGGTTCCCTGTAGCTGCTCTCACGCTTTACCGGCGGAACGGACGAAGTCGAAGGCCCTTCCTTTATGACTTCAATTTTTACAGCCTCAAAAACGGAATTCTTTACTGCCCCGTTAGGAATCCTGCATACCGCCTTTATCTCAGCGCCCTTCTTTGCCTTCGCCGGAAGCGCCTTTCTCTTGACGGATATAAGCCTGTAGCCGTTATCGGTATTAATCCTCAGCTTAAGAGAATCCTTGTTTATCTCTATTGAGGAAATCTCTCCCTGAAACGATTTTTCCGAATATGCTTTTTTAGGCTTTGCAGGAGCCGGCACAGGCTTCCTTGCATCATCCTTAGCCTTTACAGTCTCTGTAACGGCAGGCTTGTCCTCAACCTTGACAGGCTTCTTGTTTATGCTCATAATGGCGTCCTTAAAAAAGAAACAGCCGACAATAAGTATTATTAGCAGTATGGAAATCAGGATTATAAGAATATTGACGGCAATCTTTGTGCCCCTGCCTTCAACTTCCTTTTTCTGCTCCTCTTCTATTGAAGAGAGGGTTTTCGGTTCTTCCTGTTTCGGCTTTACTGCAGACTGGGCGTTGCCGGATGAGAAAGCGCCTCCCTGAGATGCAAAAGAGGTCTGCGCCGCTTCCCTTGCCTTTTTGTCCTCTATATACTTTTTAAGAATCTCAGGACCGAGCTTCTGCGTAGGCTCCATGGCCGCATCAGCAGAGGCCTGGGCAATATCCTCTTTGTCCTTCTGCCTTATTTCAGCATCACGTATAGCATCCGCTATTCTCAAGGACTCCCTGTCCTGAGGAGATCTGAAGGCGCTGTAGGATTCGGATGAGGAGCGTGGAGAT
>JAKSUM010000225.1 GCA_024409025.1 bacterium
CGGAATCAGGCTTCACTGTAATGAGCGGAGGCAGCGAGTTTGCAGGCTGCAGAAAGGAAAAATCAAAGGCAAGAACAGTATTGTTCGGAAAATCCGACAAATGCGATCTAAGGATATTGTCATATAAGCCTGAAAAAGAAGGTTTCCGCATACAATTCGATTTGCGCGGCAGGAAATTCGAATGCTTCGAGCCTCTTGCAGGAGCCCACAACGTTTACAATGCGGCAGCGGCAATACTCTCGGCATGCGAATCAGGAGCAGAACCCGAATATGCGGCAGAAAGAATAGCCAATGCGGAGATATCAGGCGGCCGTACGGAGATACTTCACTCCGAAGGCAGGACAATAATAAACGACTGCTACAATTCAAGCCCGTCATCAGCGGCTGCGGCTATCGAAACCCTGAGATCATTTAAGGGCTTCAAGGCAGCCATAATAGGCGACATGCTCGAATTGGGAAGCATATCGCAAGCATCACATTACGAGCTCGGCGCAAAAGCGGCATCGTCCGGCATAGATCTTCTTCTTGCAGGGGGAAAAGAATCAAAAGCCGTTATAAGAGGCGCATTGGAAGCAGGAATGCCTTCGGACAAATGTATATGGTTTGAGAGAGCCGATGATTTTCCTGAAATAGCGGGCATTCTTCCGGAAGAATGCTCGATTCTTGTCAAGGCATCCCATTCTATGGAATTAGAAAAAATAACAAAATATCTTATAAAAACGAAATAAAAGGGAGCGGCAGGCGAAATGCCTGCCCTATGCCCTCTCTCACTAAATAAACCTGGAGGAAAAATGGACTTTTCAGTCGTGCCGTCACATTTCAAATTCGCGCTGCCTTTTCTGGCGGCTGGATTCATAGCAAGCTTTGCGGTATTCCCGTTTTATATAAAAAAGCTTAAGCAGCTGCAATGGGGGCAGCAGATAAGGGAGGAAGGGCCAAAAGATCACCTCTCTAAAAAAGGCACGCCGACAATGGGGGGACTGGTTACAGTACTTATGTTCATTATATTCTCGGCAGCCCTCTGGGGAATTTCGGAAAATGTCAAGGACTTCCCGTTCCATATAACCACAGACTACTGGGTATTTGCAGGCATATTTGTGTTAAACGCATTGCTGGGCTTCAGTGATGATTTTTTAAAAATCAAAAAAAGCAAATCACTGGGACTTAGGGCAAGAGAAAAAATGGCAGCCCATATAATTATGGGAATAGGGCTTTGGGCATACATGGCATTCTTTGCGCAGCAGGGGACAAAAGTATTCATACCTTTTGCAGGAGAGGTCGATTTCGGATGGTGGCTGCTCCCCTTCTGCCTTCTTGTGCTCCCAGGAAGCTCTAACGCAGTCAATCTTACAGACGGACTCGACGGGCTTGCAGCATCAAACGTGACAATATCGCTCATAGCCTTTTCACTAATCCTCATATATCTAGGAAGATTCGACATGTTTACAGGATGCCTCTTTCTTATAGGAGGGCTTCTTGCTTTTCTTTGGTTCAACTGCTATCCGGCAAGAGTCTTTATGGGAGACACGGGCTCTCTGGCATTGGGAGGAGCCTTAGCGGCAATAGCCATACTTACCGGAACAGAGATAGTCCTCTGCGTCATTGGCGGAGTATACGTATGTGAGGCGCTGTCCGTGATGATACAGGTTGCCTATTTCAAAAAAACAGGCGGAAAAAGATTCTTTAAGATGGCCCCGATACACCATCATTTTGAAAAGGAAGGCTATCATGAGACACAGGTTACAGTCAGGTTTGCAATGTTAAGCCTGGCTCTGGCATTAACGGGTCTTCTTATGTACTTCGGGATATAGCACAGCCAATAATAAAAGAAATAAAAATAAGGCATCGATACAATGGATATAAAAAACAAAAAAGCCTCCGTTGCGGGCTTCGGAAAAAGCGGCAAGGCCGCTGCTGAAATACTGGCATCATTCGGATGCGAGGTTCTTATAAGCGACTCGGCACCTGAAAACAAATTTGCAGATCTCCTCAAGGACATGAATACTGAGAAAATAAAGACGGAATTCGGCGGCAATACGGAAAACCTCTGGAAAGGAAAGGACTTCATAATAGTCAGCCCGGGAGTATCCATATATTCCGAGCAGCTCCAGAACGCAATAAAAGCCGGAGTACCGCTCATAGGGGAAATCGAATTTTCGTATATGCTTGCAAAAGCGCCTGTAACCGCAGTAACCGGAACAAACGGCAAATCAACAACAACAAGCCTTATACACAAAATCATATCCGACAGCGGGATAAAATCAATACTCGCAGGAAACATCGGAAATCCCCTCTCAAAAGAGATAATGGAAAATCCAGAGGCCGAGGCGATTACAGCCGAGGTTTCAAGCTTCCAGCTTGAAACGGTCTCATCCTTCAGACCTCATATAGCAATCCTTACAAACATAACCTCAGACCATACCGACAGGCACCGCGGATTTGAGAATTACGTCAGCGCCAAGGCAAAAATATTTGCAAACCAGACAGAAGAGGACTACGCAATACTCAATGCCGATGACGAGGAAGCCGTAAAAATATCAAAGACAATAAAATCAAAAATATTATGGTTCTCTGTCGAAAAGGAAGTATCCGACGGTTTTTTCCTGAAAGACGGAACAATATTCAAGGCATCAGAAGGAATATTCACACAGGCCCTTCCGGCGGATTCAATAAAGCTC
>JAKSUM010000226.1 GCA_024409025.1 bacterium
GCATACCACGCCGTCAAACTGCGCCACAGACTTAAGAGATTCAGAGAAATGCTCTGCAACGGTATCGCTGCATGTCTCAGGATATTTTACCGGAATACGATCGTATACCATTGAGACAAGCCTGATCCCCCTCTCCTTCATCTGGAGAAAATAATTAATATTTTCAGTAATCTGAAGCATTGAGAGCTCAGGGAAGAAAAACAAATCATTTCTTGAAGGATAGGCAAAAGACTCGCTTCTAGGATTAGAAGCAAATTTTCGGCAATACTCATACCCTCCATTGCACATTTTTACAGGAACTACATCATAACCGGCAGCAATTGACGGGAGATGCTTCAATATATTTTTTGAAACCCTCTGGATTCCGCTTCCGGCATCAACAGTATCGAGCACTGACAGCTCAAGAAAAATCTTTTTTGATTTTTCATTATTTTCATTATATATTCCGGCAATGCACTCTGAAATTTCCTTAAGAAGCCTGTCTGAAAGCGGCAGATCCCATGATTTATCCTTATTCAGACAGTCAGCGGCAAGCCCTATGCAGTCTTCCAAATCAATAGCATCATAATCGCAGAAGCTTTTATCTGCAAATAAATCCTTTATATGCTTCCATGTATCAAATGCAATAGAATCCCAAGAGAATTTTTCAGACTGGATAAGAGCATGGCTTTTCAGACTGCCATAAAAAGCCTCGTCCGTAAGAGCCTCCTCAATCTTTGCTTTTATCGATTCAGCGTCTTCCGGATCGAATAAAGCCCTTTCCATTCCTATTACTTCAGGTATGGAAGTCCTGTCAGAAGCGATGGCAGGAGCGCCGCATGACATGGCCTCGAGAGGGGTAAGTCCGAAGCCTTCGGAAAGAGAAGGAAAAACAAAAAGTCTGCATAGACTATAAGCCATTCTCAGATCCTCATTAGATACATATCCTCCAAAAACAGCATGCCCGGAAATACCGCAGGAAGAAGCAAATTGTTCAAGCTCCTTCTGTTCCTTCTCATGCTTTCCGCATATTATAAACAGGGAATTATTTTCTTTTATCTCTTCAGAAAGAAGAGAATACGCCTCAACAAGCTTTTTTACATTCTTTCTTCCCTCAATGCCTCCGGCATAAAGGATGAAATCCTTGTCCAATCCAAATTTTTTAAAAAATGCCTGCTTTTCTTCATCAGAAACATCAATATTTTTCCAAAAGCCGTCTTTTCCTGTTCCTATCGGCTTTATTGCGCCTGAAGCCCCAACATCTATAATACTCTCCGCATCCTTAGATATATAGTCGGATATGCAAAGAATAATATCCGCATTTTTTAAAGACTCTATTTTTTCATTATACGAATCAAGCATCCATCCGGAAAACATCTTTTCATGATATGGGATAAAATCGTATACAATAACTCCGGTTGGAATATCAGAATATTTTTTAATAGATGAGGCGGAAAAGGCAAATTCAAAATGACTGTAAATAAGGACAAAATCCGGATGCAGGCTTGAAATAAATGCTTCCCTTATAAGCTGAAACAGCTCAAATGCTCCTGCAGCTCCGGCCTTAAGCCATTCGATATCGCTGTCAAAAACAGAAAGGGGATATCTGCAGATAACAATGTGATCATCTGAAACAAACTCAGAAAATTCATTTCTGACAAACTCAAGAGATCCACTGCACGAATCATTTATTAAAAGAAAAATTTCATCATTATTATTCTGTTTAATAAAAGACTTGGCATGATTAAGCGTATATCTCCCTATTCCCCTAAATCTGCTTCCTGTCATAAGAGGCTGGAGATCCAAAAGTACTTTCATTTCTTCACCGTCATAAATTTTATTTTTTCATATACAAATCTGCCGTACTCGCTCATAATCATATCCGACTCGCAATCAGACGCCTTAAAAACAGGAACAGATCCAGGATACAGGATGCCGACGATTTTTTTTTCAAGCGGAGGCACAAGATGAACAAAAAATTTTATAGCCTCATAAATCCATGAAATCTTATGCAGACGCTTTGCGCACGATATTATAAAATTTTTTATAAAATTCATATGCTAACCTTTACTGACTATACATACAACAAAATAAAAAATCCCGGAATTAAGAATTCCGGGATTTGCTATGGGCGCAAACGGATTCGAACCATTGACCCCTACGATGTCAACGTAGTGCTCTAACCATCTGAGCTATGCGCCCTTATATAAGAGGCGACGAGCGGAATTGAACCGCTGTAAACGATTTTGCAGACCGCTGCCTAGCCACTCGGCCACATCGCCTTATTAAACCTCTGGGAAGCGGAAAACGGGATTCGAACCCGCGACCCTCGGCTTGGGAAGCCGATGCTCTACCGCTGAGCTATTTCCGCAACTCTGGCTGCCCTAACCTCTTAATCTGCCTTAGCAGATCGAAAGTCTGCATGTTACTGCAGACTTTCAAAAAGAATGGAGCTGAGGAGACTCGAACTCGTGACATCCTGCGTGCAAGGCAAGCGCTCTCCCAACTGAGCTACAACCCCAAGTTTGTCAAATGGGCCTTTGTGGATTCGAACCACAGACCTCACCCTTATCAGGGGTGCGCTCTAACCGACTGAGCTAAAAGCCCGTGTCCCTTTGACATATGGGAGTATATCACAGATACAGAGATATGTCAAGGGGTTTTTAAAAATATTTTTATTTTTTTTAGTTTTTT
>JAKSUM010000227.1 GCA_024409025.1 bacterium
CTTACAATATCTCGATGTGTTTGAGTATATTTGAACACATTTTGAGTAGCAGGAAGAATAGCATGTCGATTTCAGAAAGAGTAAAAACAATGGGCGAGAGCATAACTCTCGCCATAACCTCAAACGCAAAGAAAATGAAGCAGTCCGGAGAAGACGTCATAATCATGGCATCAGGAGAACCTGATTTCGACACTCCCGACCACATAAAGAAGGCGGCAATAGAGGCCCTCGCAAAAGGGTTCACAAAGTATACTGCAGCATCCGGCACGGACGAGCTGAAGTCAGCCGTATGCAGAAAGCTTCTAAGAGACTCAGGGCTCGCATATAAAAACGAGAATATAATCATCACTGCCGGAGGCAAACAGGCTCTCTTCAACGCATTCCTCTCCATCATAAATTCCGGAGACGAGGTCGTCCTCTTCTCTCCCTACTGGGTCAGCTATCTCGAACAGATCAGGATGGCCGGAGGAATACCGGTTCTTGCAGACCTTGAAGAATGCATAGCCAATCCTGAAAAATTCGCATCCTTCTTAACGGAAAGAACAAAGGCGGTACTCTTCAATTCCCCTGCAAATCCCTCAGGAAGAGTTATTCCGGAGGAACAGTTCAGAATGTTCGTACAAGAAGCAGTAAATAGGGATCTCTTCATAATTTCAGATGAGGTCTATGAAAAATTCCTCTATGACGGCAATCAGTCAGTATCTCCGGCATCATTCTCCGAGCAGGCAAAGGCAAAAACAATAATAATAAACGCATTTTCAAAGACATATTCAATGACCGGCTGGAGAGTAGGCTTTGCGGCTGGGCCAAAGGAAGTCATAAAGGCAATGGGGGCAATACAGGGGCATCAGACATCAAACGTATCCTCAATATCACAGAAGGCCGCTCTCGCAGCTCTTGAGTCATCTCAGGAATGCGTCACGAAGATGGTCAGGGCATTCAGTGAAAGAAGGGAGTACATGCATAAAAGGCTCTGTGCAATAAAAGGAGTAATATGCCCTAAGCCTGAAGGAGCATTCTATCTTTTCCCTGATGTCTCACAGCTCTACAAAGGCGGAATAAAAGGCTCCATGGACTTCTGCTCAAGGCTGCTTGAAGAGAAGAAGCTGGCAGTCATTCCAGGAATAGGCTTTGGGGCGGACAAGCATATAAGGTTCACATATTCGGCATCCATGAACGATATAGAAAAAGGCATGGACCGTTTTGAAAGCTTCTGCAATTCTCTTTAATTTTAAAAACATAAAAAGCCATGGAATCAGATTCCATGGCTTTTTATGTTTTTTTTCGCACGTCAGGGCTGGCGTTCCGCCGGAGCCCATTTTGACGCATCGAACATATCCCTTACATTAACAAGGAAGTCTCCTTTAAAAAGGCATCCGGATTCAGGGAATTCCTCCGGATTGTGCCTGTTGCCGATAAGAATATCAATGCCCTTATCCTTGTCAGGCCTATTACAGGGCTTTCCGGTCATGCGATCAGACATATCCATTACCACTCCGGACATTGCCTCCAAAGGGACATCAGCACAAGTCATAAAGGCATCATCAGAGACAAGCTTCCCTTTTGCCCCAAAATCCTTTATAAGCAGCAGAGGATTATGCTCGACAGCCATCTGCTCTTTAACTGCAGGAGTGGAAAAAGGAGCACCATGGTCCGATACGATAATAATCCTTGAATTGTCATAAATTCCCTGACCTTTCATCCATTCAAGCCAGGATGCAATCTTTCTTAAAGCCGCAGCATTAACATGATAGTGTCTGAATATCTCCTCATTTCCAAAAATATCCGGACCTTTGTCCGTAACGGTTTCCGAAGGCTCATAATCAGGATACTGCAGAAAAACAGGCTCATGCGAGGCATCATTGCATAATATGTTCAGATGAACCCTGTCGTCGTCAGAAACATCGGATATTTCAGGGAGATAATGAAGAACAGAATAGGCGTCAATAAATGAGAGGTTTTCACCTGGGAGCTTCTGCTTCAGCGCAAGAAGCGAGGCGTTAAGATACTTCCCGCTGTTGTAAAGGCGCCTGTTCAGCTCCGCAGGAACGACCCTCATAAATCCGTATATAAGCATATCGTGCTTAAGAAGGGACGAGCCGTAAAACGGGGAAGGATCAAGACCGAAGCCATCAGAGAGATAGCGTCTGGTAAAAGCCCCGGATAAATTAGAGCCTTGAATACCGTGCTTCTCAAACATTGAATTGTCTGAAACCCATTCATAATTTTTAAGGGGCATATCCGAAACGCATGCCCTGCCTCCTTCAGAGACAAACGCAAGAGGAAGTCGCAGAAGAGCGTTATTATGCTTTTCCTTCATGCTTCTTGTCCTGTCGTCATCCATGGCTTCAGGAGAATAGCCGTATCCTCCAAATAAGGACGGGACGGAAAGAATCGTATGGGAATAGAACGAAGCCGTATTAGGGTAATATCTGAATCCGGAAAAAGACTTTTCAATACGGGGATCCTGCGCGCATATTATCGGGAAGAAAGAACTGACAGCCTTGTCAAGAAAAATTATCGTCACATTTTTTCCATGCCTGCTGAACGAAAAAGCTCCTCCTTCATGCTCTTCTGCGGCACATTTTGAAATTTCAGCATCTCTTGCTGAAGCCTTTGAAAGCTTGTCATCAGAGAAACAGCCGAAAATTGCACAAGCAGCCG
>JAKSUM010000228.1 GCA_024409025.1 bacterium
TCAAGGCGTACTCTGCGCCATAAGACTGTCAAGGCTTTAAGGTATTAGTTCGATAATAACGGATGTCTCGAAATAGAGACTCCTTCTCTTGGAAACAGCACACCTGAAGGCGCCAGAGATTACCTTGTGCCTTCAAGAGTCCATCCTGGAAAGGTTTATGCTCTTCCTCAGTCTCCACAGCTGTTCAAACAGATTCTTATGATAAGCGGCATGGACAGATATTTCCAGATGGCGAGATGCTATAGGGATGAGGATCTCAGGGCTGACAGACAGCCTGAATTCACTCAGATTGACCTTGAGATGTCGTTTGTCGAGAGGGACGATATACTTGGCCTTATTGAAGGAATGATCCAGCATGTTTTCTCAAGGGTTCTTGATACGGAAATCCCCGCTCCATTCAAAAGAATGACATGGCATCAGGCCATGGACATATACGGATCGGATAAGCCCGATCTCCGCTTCCCAATGGATATCAAGGATGTTTCGGAAAGTTTTGCCGGAGTGGAATTCAAAGTATTTGAAAGCGCTCTTGCAGAAGGCGGGAGAATTAGATGCATAGTTGTTCCCGAAGCAGGAAAGTCTTCAAGAAAAGAGCTTGACGGCATTATTGAAAAAGGCAAGGAATGCGGTCTTGCAGGCGTAGTCGCTCTTCCTTTAAAGGATGGAGAGGCAAAAGGCGTGCTTACAAAATATATGGATGCCGATAGGCTTGCTGCGTTCATTAAGGAAATAGGTGCAGGAGAGAACGATCTGGTTCTTTTTGCTGCTGGAAAGGCAAGAGAGATTTCCGTCGCTCTTGGAAAGCTTAGACTTCATCTTGCAGCAAAATTCAATATGGTTCCTTCTGAGAAGTTCTGCTTCCTCTGGGTTGTTGATTTCCCGCTCTTCTCGATTGATTCCGAGACGGGAAGAATTGTCGCTGAGCACCATCCCTTCACGTCTCCCGTACCTGAGGATGCTGATATAATGGAAAGCGATCCTCTTAATGTGCGTTCGAATGCTTATGATCTTGTTCTTAACGGAGTCGAGCTTGGAAGCGGAAGCATAAGGATTCATGACAGGGCAATGCAGGAAAGGCTCTTTAAGATTATTGGTCTTACGAATGAGCAGGCTAATGAGAAATTCGGATATCTGATGACGGCATTTGAGTACGGTGCTCCGCCGCATGGAGGAATTGCTCTCGGCGCAGACAGACTTACGGCTCTTATGGCCGGACAGGAGAGCATCAGAGAGGTTCTTGCATTCCCCAAGAATCATCAGGCTATATGTCCGCTTACAAGCGCTCCCGTCGTTCCTTCTGAGGAGCAGCTCAGGATTCTCAAAATAAAGACTGTTGCTGAAGAAAAATAACGTAAGCAGGGCATCCTGGCTGATTTTGATTTGGGATGCCTTGCTTTTATGGCGGTTGTCTGCCGTGGAATATTGATGAAAGGGCGGTATTATGAATTGAGAAAATTTATTCTGTGCTTTATCTGCCTCTTTACTGTTATTTCGATTTCCGGATGCATTGAGGCTGTTGACTCTCTGACAGTATATTCTGACGGATCATGCCTTGAGTCAAAGAGCCTGGCCGTTTCGCCGATAATTCCCGGCAGCTTTGACCATGATGAGATAAAGGCTTTTGAAAAAGACGGATATGAGGTCCGTTTTTTTAGCAAGAAGGATAAGACTGATATTTTTATAACAAAGAGATTTCCTTCCCTTGAAGAATACTCTTCCTTTGTTTCATCTGCTGACAGAATGTATTCCGGCAAGGTAAAGTGCGAGATTTCAGAGCTTAACCTGTTTTTTCTGAAGAGGATTAAAATTCGTGAAACCGTGGCGGCTGCTGAGGCTTCAAGAATTCCTGCCGGCATTGGGGACAGCGTGTTTTCCGAGAAGAGGACAATAACCATGCCTTATGAGATTATATCGTCCAATGCCGATTCGATAAGCGGGTATACCGCATTATGGAATATAGATTCTTCACGAAGGGCTAACGGATACGTAAGAGAGGTTGTATGCCAGTATGTAAACTATGTCCTTATCGTGATTGCCGCAGCTGTCGCCGGAGCTGTCCTGCTTATGCTGCAGAAAAGACGCAGATAAAATATAAAATTTTTAAGGCGGTGTATTATGGGCACTTTTAAGAGACTTGACGATGATGAGTTTGATGATGAGCTTGCTCCGGATATGCAGGGGACGCAGGGCGATAATGAGTCAAAATCATCTCCGGCTAAATTTAAAAGGCTTGACGACGACGGTCTTGACGGCGAGCTTATGCCTTCTGCCGTGGCTTCCGAGACGAAATCATCATCCCCTCTTCCGGATCCTGTCTCTAATTCCGTTTTTAATGATATAATAGACGGGGGTGAGAAAACAGCCCAGTCAAAAGCTCCTTTGAGTGAAGAGAAGACTCAGAAAAATAATAATCAGGCTTCCGGGGCTTCAGGAAAAAGGTTGCCTGTTGGAGCAATTTCCGTCGTAGCGGTTATAGCCGTATTGGCTGCTGCCGTCTATTTCTGCCTGCCTATGTTAAAGCCATTCAGCGGCTCTGTCGTTTATTCGTCTGATATGCCTCTGACTGTTACGCTTGACGGCTCTCCATGTGAGGCGTCAGGGGATGGTGGAGTTTACAGCATAAGGATTTCGGC
>JAKSUM010000229.1 GCA_024409025.1 bacterium
GTCGCTTATATCCCACCACCCAAGGGTAGTGGGTTTTACGCTCCCATATTATAAAGAAGCCTTTTTCCTTTTTTACAGGCAGTATCAGAAGGATTCAATAAAATAAAAAATGAAACTTCACATAATATTTTATAAAAGAGGAGCAAATTTATGGTTATAGATTACATTCCCTCATCAATACCGGAATTTGAAACAGGCATAAGAAGAGCTCCAAAAAGGAACTCCGATCTTTCTGAAGCCGAAAATAAGCTTGCCGTAAGAAATGCTCTCAGATATATTCCTCTCGAACACCACAAAGAGCTTGAAAAGGAATTTACAAAAGAATTAGAAGAGAGAGGAAGAATCTACGGGTACAGATTCAGGCCGTCCGGAAGAATAAAAGCAAAGCCCATAGATGAATATAGAGGCAGATGCACGGAGGGCAAAGCCTTCCAGCTTATGATAGACAACAATCTCGATTTTGAAGTCGCCCTTTATCCATATGAGCTTGTAACATATGGGGAAACCGGACAGGTCTGCCAGAATTGGATGCAGTATGTCCTAATAAAGAAATATCTTGAAGAGATGACAGACACCCAGACGCTTGTTGTGGAATCAGGTCATCCGCTTGGACTGTTTCATTCATCAAAGCGCTCTCCAAGAGTCATAATCACGAATGCGCTTATGGTAGGAATGGCCGATAACGACGAAAATTTCAGAAAATTTGCGGCACTTGGATGCGCAAACTACGGGCAGATGACTGCCGGCGGCTGGATGTACATAGGGCCTCAGGGAATAGTCCATGGCACATACAACACCCTTCTTAATGCCGCCAGGAGACTCCAAAAAGACAAGAATGACATGAAGGGAATGCTTTTTGTGTCGTCCGGACTTGGAGGGATGTCAGGAGCTCAGGGCAAGGCAGCAAAGATAGCAGGCGGAACGGCGATAATTGCCGAAGTCGACAAATCAAGAATAGAGACAAGATTTAATCAGGGATGGATTGACGAGGTCTGCTCGGACTGTGGAGAAGTCTTTAAAAAGGCAGAGGAATCAAGGGAAAAAGGAGAAGCAAAATCATACGCTTTCCATGGAAATATAGTAAACCTTCTCGAATATGCCGTAAATAACTCAATACATATAGACCTTCTCTCAGATCAGACCTCCTGTCATGAAGCTTACACAGGCGGATACTGCCCCACAGGCATAACCTTTGAAGAGAGAACCAGACTTCTTTCGGAGGACAAGGCAAGATTCAGGAAGCTCGTAAACGGCACGCTTCTCCACCACTACAACTGCATAAAGATACTCGTATCAAAAGGCGCCTATTTCTTTGACTATGGAAACAGCTTCATGCATGCGGTATTTGCATCGGGCATAAAAAACATATCAAGAAACGGCAAGGACGAAATGGAAGGCTTCATATGGCCGTCATATGTTGAGGACATAATGGGACCTGAAATTTTCGACTACGGATACGGGCCCTTCAGATGGGTCTGTCTGTCGCTTAAGAGCGAAGATCTCAGAAAAACGGATCTTGCAGCAATGGAGTGCATAGACAAGGACAGAAGATATCAGGACTACGATAACTGGAAATGGATAAGGGATGCCGAAAGCAACAATCTTGTAGTCGGAAGCACGGCAAGAATTCTCTATCAGGATGCATTCGGAAGGCTCAAAATCGCATTGAAATTCAATGACATGGTGAGAAAAGGCGAAATAGGTCCTGTAATGATGGGAAGGGATCACCATGACGTTTCCGGAACGGACTCGCCGTTCAGAGAGACAGCAAACATAAACGACGGCTCAAGATTCATGGCTGATATGTCTACACAGTGCTTTGCAGGAAATGCCGCAAGGGGAATGTCTCTCGTAGCCCTGCACAACGGAGGAGGCGTAGGGATAGGAAATGCCATAAACGGCGGCTTCGGTCTTGTTCTTGACGGTTCGGAAAGGGTCGACGAAATACTTAATGACGCAATGCTGTGGGATGTAATGGGCGGAGTCGCAAGAAGAGCCTGGGCAGGCAACAGCCATGCAATAGACACGGCAGCGGAATATAATGAAAGAATGAAGGGAAAAGACGAAATAACACTCCCCTTCATAAAAGAATAAGGAGGAAACATGGCGGACTGCATTTTCTGCAAAATAGCAAAGGGCGAAATCCCTTCAAATAAGGTATATGAAGACGATAAGATGGTATGCTTCAAGGATCTCAATCCTCAGGCTCCCGTTCATCTTCTCGCAATACCGAAGATTCATACGGAAAAGCTCAGTGATGTCGATGAAGCGACAGCAGGATATATAGGCCATATATTCTCAAAGATCCCCGAAATAGCAGAAAAAATGGAACTGGGGAAAGGCTTCAGAGTAATAGCCAACTGCGGGGAATATGCCGGACAGACGGTATTCCACATCCATTTCCATATATTGGGAGGAAAGCCTTTCAGCCCTTCCTTTTAGAAAATGAGAAAAATAACAATATGCGATGAATGCGGATTCTGCAGGGGCGTCAAGAGGGCAATCCAGATAAGCGAACAGACGGCTGAAGAAAACAGAGGCAGGCGCTGCTGCACCCTTGGCCCGATAGTCCACAACAGAAAAGTAGTGGAAAACCTTGAAGAGAAAGGCACA
>JAKSUM010000023.1 GCA_024409025.1 bacterium
CTTTCTGTTTTCTTCGACAGCTTGCAGGGGATGGAATTCAGCAGATTTTTTCATACAGGGCGGAGATAAAAAGCTCAAGGATTATAAAGAAAATATCCTATGCCTTTAATATGGCAGAGAATTTTGGAAATCAGATTGCCTTCTTTATACAGGTTTCATTCCCTTCTGAGGTGGCAAAGGAAAATAAGGATAAAAAATATATTGCGGGAATGAAAAAATATCTTGCCTCTGTAATGGCAGAATATCTTATTTCAGAGACATCTGAAAGAAAAGAGCATCTTAATGCCTGCGGAGCCGGCGTTGCTTTTGTGCCTGAAGCATGCCCTAACATCGGAAAATGCTGTTCATATATATTTAAGGATAAAAAAACAGGCAAAATGCGCTATACTGATTTTGGCGGAGGAGACTATTCATATGAAGGCAAGGAATGGTATCAGATTCCTTTAATTACAAAGAAGCCCTACTGGTCGTCTCCTTATACGGGCGAAGGAACAAACAGGCTTTTGATGACATATGCGGTTCCTGTAATCGTTGATGATAATGTTGTTGCTGTTGTATGTATTGATGTTGCCATAGATGATTTGATTGATATTCTTGAACGCCGGAATAATGAGGAAAATCCTTTGGGATACAGCTTCTTTATTTCTAATGATCGGTATGCCATGGGATCAATGAAAATGAGGGCTATTTCCGGAAATTCCGGAATTGTTGATTTTAAACATCTTATGGAATCAGCATCAGCATCTAAAAATAAGATTTTGAAGGAATATGCGGAGTATATTATCAAATCGGATAAAAGATGGGACGAAATAATAGTTAGGCCTAATTTTGAAGAGGAGATGATAGAGTTAAGAGAGCGTAATCAGGAAATGATTAAGGCTTTGGAAGATCCTGTCATCGGGACGAGGGCAATTTATTATTTTACCCCTATAAACGGAATGACTTTTGTCATGGCAATGCCTGAAAGCGCAATGGCTCCTGTAATAAGCGGAATGCAGACGAAGCTAGCATGTGTGCTTGTCGGAATACTTGTTTTTATGATTCCATGCATTCTTGTATTTGCTAATTTTGCATCGTCACATATGAATGATCTGAAGGTTCAGGCAGATAAGTTTATTGACGGCGATTATGAATATATGATTCCTGAAAAAAAGTATCCTCCTGTTATATCCGAGCTTATAGGCGATTCATATGAGGTTGCTGTCGTTGCAGGGACTATGAATTCTTTAGGAAGCAGCCTTAAAAAGAGCTTTGAGGAGATTGAGACAGCAAAAAGAGAGATTATAAAACGCCTTGCCATTGCTTCGGAATATAGGGACAGCGATACAGGAAAGCATATTCTGAGGGTCGGAGGCTATTCGGAGGTGCTTGCAGAGCTTGCCGGAATAAACCATAAGCAGGCTGAAATAATCAAAGAGGCGTCTACCATGCATGATGTCGGTAAGATAGGCATTCCTGATGCAATACTTCTTAAAAACGGACGTTTGAGCAATGATGAATATTCTCTTATGAAGACTCATGCGGAGATTGGCGGAAAAATACTGTCCGGAAGCGAATCGCCTCTGCTTGTTACCGCAGAAAAAATAGCCGTTTCCCATCATGAAAAATGGGACGGAAGCGGATATCCGGCGGGCCTTAAGGGAGAAAGCATACCTATAGAGGGAAGAATTGTTGCAATATGCGATGTTTTCGCCGCCTTGACGACGGAAAGACCCTATAAGAAGGCATGGAGCATTGAAAAGGTTTTGCAGCTTATTGATTCTGAAAAGGGCAGGGGATTTGAACATAAGCTTGTTGATTTGTTTATATCAAACAAGGAGAGGTTTATAGCCATTAAAGAGAAAATAGGCAATTAGAATGTAAAAATAAATAAGACCGGATTTTTTAATCCGGTCTTATTTATTTACGTGATTATTTTTCTTCTTGCTGCTGCAAGCTTTCTTGCCCTTGCGTCTTCAGGTGTTTCGCTGACGTTTATCTCTTCGCCATTTTCTGAATAGGATTTCATTTTTACAATATTTGTATCAGGTATAAGCGTCAGAGGGGCTGAATATTGTCTTTTAGGCTGCTGGGCTGCGTCTGATTTCTGTTTTGGAGCTTCTTCCTCTTGAACTTCTTCCGGCTTTTTAAATGATGCCAGCTTAAGGGCAAGAGCTTCCCGTTTTTTCTGAAAATGTTCGTTTTTCTTTTCCTGAAGCGTCTGTTTTTCCTTTTCCTCGTTTTTTTCCTGTGCTTTTTTTGAAGCTATGAATGTCCAGGTTTTTGCATCTATTGCAAGCTGGTTCAGGCTGGTTCTGGTTACCTTCAGGGTTCCGTCCTCAATCGTAAGTATGCCGGCATTGTCTTTTTCGAAGAACTGTACTGACCATGGGATTTCTTCTTCCTGAAGAGTCTCAAATGACGCATAGTATTTTGTATAATTATCAAATGTCTTGATTATTATTTCAGGAACATCATTTTTTATTGCTATAAAATCATTGCCAAGATATATAAACTGCCATCCCGGCTTCATTTCTATTTTTGAAGATTCTTCGTTTATCGGGATTATTTTCAGATGTCTTCCATATTCGTCTTCGAATTCAGTCGCAATAGTTCCGCATACATTTATTTTAAGCTGTTTTATAAAGGAGCCCGGAGGAAGTATTTCTTCTTTGAACAGCTCGGAATTTTTTATTTTTGCGGAAGAAAGCTTTATAGAACCGTCTTTCATTGGCTCTGCAACGGCAATCCATATGAAATCGGAAGATATTGCCCATTTGAATTTTGATGCATCAGCGGCTGGCGACAGATTTTCAAAATATTCCGTTTTTTCTCTGGTCTCAATGTTTATGAATGATATTACATTCCTTGTCATATGCTTTTTAAGGCCCGGAATCATGAAAAAAGCCTGTATTTTGTCTGTTGGCGACATGGCTTTCTGGCTTATTCCTGCGCATATATACGTTCCCTGCGCGCTCATCTCTATTTTTGTTATGGCTGAATCTGCATTTTGAAGCTCATGCTTTGAAATGAACGGCACTGGCATTGCAGGCTCAGATACTGACGGTGGGATTATCATTATGTCGTTCTCTGAGGCTGCGGCGATATGCCCGCTGTTTGAAACGCTTAAAATTGAAAATAAGGCAAAAGGTAATGATCTTGTATATATTTCCCCATTTTCGTTTGCTATTGTTATTGAATTGTCTTTATGCATTACGCAGAATCTGCCGTTTCTGCTTGCCTTGAATTTATACATAATTGTCAAAAATTCTTTTATTGTTTTGTTTTTCCCTCTCAAAGAAGGAAATAAAAAAAAAATCATTAAATTCAGAGAGTCAGATAAAATAAAAAGAGGTGCTTTTATGTTATTTTATTTAGCTTGCGCCATTGGGGTAATAGCAATTTTCGCCGTGCTTTTCTATGCTGCCGGTAGAATAATGGCGGCTCAGCATGGCGACTGTAATATATTTCTTGATACGGAAGAGATTTCCGAGCGTCGCATCGAAAAGGATGGGACTTCAATGAAGCTGTATTTTGACATTCCATTTAAAAATACAGGAAAGCAGCATGGTCTTATCATCGATTGTGATGCAAGACTTCAGCCTAAAGGCGACATATTCCGCTTTAATGAGATTTCATGCAGGGTTATAAACAAGTCAAACGTAAGATTTGACGGATATTGGGAAGGTCTTGTTCTGAAGCCTTCAAAAACGGCTGTTCTAAGAGTGATTCTTTCCGTAGCAGGAAAATTTAATGAAGAGGATTTTGAGAATTTTACTGTCGATATCCTTGCGAGATATTATGGCAGGGGCCTTATGAAGTTTAAGAGGACCGAGATAAAGCTTGCCTTAAAGGATTTTGTGAAGTCGGAATCGCCCATAGATCTTGCCGCAATGTTTCCTGATGCCGGAAAGAAACAGGAAAGGGAAGTCCCTGCCGACATAAAATCCCTTACTGTTCCTGTCAGGACCCATATTCTTATGCCTGGCGAGAAGCTTTCGGATATCATTGAAAAATATGTAAAGCCTGAAGAGAGAAAACATATATTTACTATAGCTGAGAGCGCTCTTGCCATTATACAGGGAAGAGTATATTATGTTGATGATGTCAATCCCGGACCTCTTGCTGTCCATCTGAGCCATTTTTTCAAGATGGATTCAAGCCTCTCTTCTCCATATAGCATGAAGAAGGCCATGGATGAGGCAGGAGCGTTAAGGATTATAGCTGCCGTGATTATTGGAATGATAGGAAGATGTATAGGAAGATCCGGGGATTTCTACAGGGTTGCTGGAAAGGATGTTACTGTAATCGATGACTGTACTGGCACTCTTCCTCCTTTTGACAAGTATATTGTCATGGGACCTGCTGATATGAAAAAGGAAATGGAGAGGGTTAAGGAAGAGACCGGAATGGATGCGGCTATTATAGACGCAAACGATCTTCATAAGGTTGACGTGCTTACCCAGACCGGAGATCTTAAAGCACATCTTGAAAGGGCTATGGAGTATAATCCCGCAGGCAACGGAAACGAGCAGACTCCCATAGTTCTTATAAAAAAATCATAGACACTGATGGCGGAGACCGTTAACGACTCCGCTTTTTTTGGAGGGACGGCTGAAAGAAAGAATATGCTCCTTTGTTTCTCCTGAATCGGCAGGCAGTGAAATTTGCGAAGGATTTCCGGATAAGGAGAGCTTTCCTGAGGAATGCCCGTTCAGGACTTTTATATTTGGAACCGGTTTCCCTGAGGGCTGCCCTTATAGGGACAATTCATTTGGAATGGGATTTCCTGAGGGCTGCCCTATCAGATATGCCCGAATGCGGGTAGGAGCTTCTCCGTTTGACGCTTATAGGGAAAAATTATCATACATAAAAAAAGAGTCCGGGAATATGGACAAGGCTCCGATTAAAGATGTCTCCGCTGTCAGGCATGTGGGGGCTGATGCTTCTTCCGAAATCCCTGAAAAGCCTAAGAGCGCTGTAATGCCGCTTGGAAAAACTATTGATCCTTTTGCGGCTTCCTCTCCGTATTTTTCAAATAAATCCGCAGAGCCGGTCTCTTACACTTCTAAGGAAGCCTGCGGCAATGATTTGTCTGCGGCAGGCGACAAAGCCGGAAAAGAATTTTTTGCCGGAAAATATATAATGGGAATAGCCGGAGCCCTGCTCTTCTTTGGCGCTGCCGTTGTTTTTCTTTCATCATATTGGGAATATATTCCCGATATTCTCAAGCTTCTCATTATGTCAGGCACCGGAGCCGCCGTTGCCGCATTTGGCGCTTTCAGGATAAGGGCTAATGGCGGAAATCCTTTTATTTCGGCTGTTACCGGTACTGGAGCCGGACTTATTGGCATCTCCATAATGTGCGCGTATATGGCATTTCATATGATAAGTCTGAATGCAATGCTCCTGCTTATCGCATTGTGGGCATTTTGCATGATAGGATCGTACTATTTTATTAAGCAGTTCTATACGGTCGCAATTGCCTATTATGGATCATTCTCCATATCATGTATAGCCTTCGGAAGCGACAGCTCAATGGGGACTTTTGGAGCTGTTACCGTGCTTATGGCGGTGATTGGCATTTTAATGAATATTCTTTCAAAGAAATGGATGACAGACAGCCAACAGACTGCATGCGGATATATGAATGTTATGACGGCTGTTATACTTTCATTTTTATCTGAATCTCTCCAGTCCGATCCTGCCTGGCTTATAAGCCAGGCGGCTTTGGTATGCGGAATAATAGGCGCGCTTCATGCCGCCTATGAACATGAGAAAAATCCGTCAGGGGCGGTCATTGCATTTATATTCGCCGCAATAGCTTCTTCTTTTGCCATATTTTCTGCATTTGAGTCTGTTTGTTCTGAATTTGCCCCTTATTTTTCGATTGTACTTTCTGCCGCAGTATTTTTTATTATAATAAGAATATCTGAAAGAAATAAGGCGATATCAGGAGCCGTATTTTCTGCAGCATCCGTTTTTGCATCGATTCTTTCTGTTTTATTTTTAGGATGCACAGGTGTGCCGATGGGCTCGTCTCTCTTCCTTGCGATATGTCTGTGCTTCGGCAATTACTCGGAGAGAGCCGGATTTATAAGGGTGGTTGCCGGAATTGATGCGGCCCTTATTGTCATATTTTCTATGGCTGCAATAACCAAGGCGCTTTTGATTCCGTCTCTTCTTATTGCTCTCCTGCCTTCGGCTTTTGTAATGTTCAGGATATTTGACGAGTCGTTTGAGTCAAGGATTTCTTCAATGCTTGTTATTATGGCCGCTGTCACATTTGTTCCTGCACATGTCTGCTGTAATGCTTTTGCATCGTCTTATGAGTCTGTCATTAGCGGCTTCCTGATTATTTTAAGCCTTTCTGCCGTTATTTTCTGCATTCTTCTGAGATCAGGATGGTTTGCCTGCTGGAATGGAGATACCGGATTTGTATTAAAGCATTTCAACTCATTCTTCATGCGTACTGATTCTGATAGGATTTCTGAAAATTATTCCACGTTCTGTTGCTCATTTATGTGTCTGATTGGAATTGCCGGCATTTGCGGAGCGGCCGTATGCGGATTGTTGTCCGATTCGTTACATATATCAGGTTTCTTTCTTCTTTCATTCTTATGGCTTTTTATTGAAATGCTTTCGCTCATGATTGCAAAAAGGCCGTCATTATATTGGGCCGGCGGTCTTTTGTCCGTGTCATTCTTATGGACGATTCTTTTATCCTGTTTTCATGTCTCCGTTTTGTCTTTCGCATCAAGCGCTGCCGGATTTTTTATAGGATTTGTCTCTGTATTCTTAGGCTTTATGAAATCAGAGAGAAGGGTAAGGTCATTCGGCATGTGGCTTAGCGTTGCAATGATTGTAAAATGCTCTCTTGCAGATGTGTTTGCTGTCTTGGGGAGCGTTGAGCCGACTGCTGTTGCGCTTTCTCTTGCTGCTGCCGGACTATGCTGCTTTGGAATAACAAGGCTGTATACATATTTTGAAAAGAGGCATGGAGAGTCATAACCGCTTTTCTGCAATAAAAAAAGGCTGCATATGCAGCCTTTTTTTATTCATGTCTTAGTGCTTCTATCGGATCAAGCTTTGATGCCTGCCATGCCGGATAAAATCCGAAGAAGACTCCAACTCCTGCTGAAAATATGAATGATATTGCTATGGCCTCCAGTGATACTACTGTCTGCATGTTCATAAAGTGAGCAGCTATCCGTGATAATATTATTCCTGATATTATGCCTATTGTTCCGCCTAAAAGAGATAGGGCCATTGATTCGAAGAGGAATTGTCTGAGCACGTCGCTTCCTCTTGCTCCCAATGCCATTCTTATTCCTATTTCTCTTATTCTTTCCGTTACGGAAACAAGCATAATGTTCATTATGCCTATTCCTCCTACAAGAAGCGATATGAATGCTATTGCGGAAAGGAACAGTGTTAGCATTCCTGTCGTCTGTGCCATGGTTTCGGCTATGTCCGCCTGCGATCTTATTGTAAAATCATCCTCATCGTTATCCTGCAGTCTGTGTCTCTGACGTAAGAGGGCTGTTATTTCGGATATTGCATCTTCTGTCTCATCCTCATTTGCGATAGAGCAGACTATTGACTGTATGTACTTCATTCTGGATATTCTTGAAAGGGCGGTCGTGTATGGGACCATTATGCAGTCATCCTGATCGCCTCCCATTCCAGTGCCCTTTTCCTGAAGGACTCCCACTACTCTGAATGGCACCTTCTGAACTCTTATCACCTGTCCGATGGGACTCTCGCCTGCAAATAGATTTTCCGCTACTGTTGTTCCGATGACGCAGACCTTGGCGCTTCCCTTTACATCCTGATCGCTTAAGAATTCGCCTTGGTCTACCTCCCAATTCCTTATATTTCCGTAGTTATATGATACGCCGTATACAACGGTATTCCAGTTCTGGTTGCCGCATACTACCTGCATGTTTCTACGGACCATTGGGGATGCGTATGCTATAAGCGGACATTCGTCTCCTATTGCGTCGCAATCGCTGACTGTCAGAGTTTGGACACTCATTCCTGACTGGTATACTCCGCCGCTTTTCAGTGTTGAGGGACTTATTGTCAGCAGGTTTGTTCCTAAAGAGGCTATGTTTGATTCAACCGATTTTGAAACGCCTTGACCTATGCTTACCATTGTTATGACGGATGCCACGCCTATTATTATGCCCAGCATTGTCAATATGGTCCTCATTTTATTTGCATAAAGCGCTTTTATGGCTATTCTTAATGTCGCCCATATGCTCATAGTCAGTCGTCCTCCGGAAGAGGCATGTTTTTCAGGACTTCAGCCGCATTCAGGGGATGTTCATTCCTTCTGTCCTCAATTACCCTGCCGTCCTTGAAGACAATTACCCTGTCGGCATATTCGGCTATTTCATTGGAGTGCGTCACTAGAACGACCGTTATGCCTTTTGTCCTGTTCATTGTCTGAAATATGTTCATTATCTCGACGCTTGTTCTGGAGTCAAGATTTCCTGTAGGCTCGTCTGCGAGTATCATTGCAGGATTTTTTATTAAGGCTCTTGCAATTGCGACTCTTTGCTGCTGGCCTCCGGAAATCTGGTTCGGCATATGATAGTATCTTCCGGAAAGACCTACAGCGTCCAATGATTTTTTTGCCAGCTCATCCCTTTCTGCTGCTGAATATGATTTTTCTCTTGAATAGAGCAGTGGAAGCTGTACGTTTTCAAGAGCTGATGTTCTCGAAAGCAGGTTAAATCCTTGGAATACAAAGCCTATCAGATCGTTTCTGATGTCTGCCAGCTCGTCCTTTGACATTTTGGAGACATTATGCCCGTCGAGGAAATATTCTCCCTTGCTCAGCTTGTCAAGGCATCCTAAAATGTTCATGAATGTTGATTTGCCACTGCCGGAGGGACCCATTATCGCAACTAAGTCCCCCTCTTCCACAGATAGGGATACTCCCCGAAGGGCATGGACCCTGACCTCTCCTGAATCATATATTTTCTCCAGGCTTTTTACTTCTATGACTTTCTTCTTTTCTTTCATATTATTCTTATTTTTAAATCCCGACCTTCAAAAGGCCGGGATTTTATCTGCATGTCTTGCCGAAGCTATACTCTCATCGGGCCGCCGCCTGGGCCTCCCGGTCTTCTCATATTGTTCTGTTTTTCGCGCCTCATGTCTTTTTTGCTTTTTATGCCCTTTGATGCGGAAGTGATTATCTCATCTCCTTCTTTGAGGCCGCCTTCTGTCATTTCGGTGAAGTTTCCTCCTGTTATGCCTATCTTGACATGTACGGGTTTGGGCATTTTGTCTGACTTGAGAATCCATACGGTCTGCATTTCTCCCTTAAGGAAATCCCTTTTCTTGCGCATCATTTCGGGATTGTTCCTTTCGGCTTCATGCTTCTTTCTTATTTCTTCCATTTTCTTCTTGTCCGGTCTGGGAAAGTCCTCATATTTTGAGGGATCAAACCTGAGAGCGGCATTTGGAATTTTTATGCAGCTGTCTACAGTCTGCGTGGTTATTGTTATATTTGCCGTCATTCCTGGAAGAAGCTTTAAGTTGGGATTGTGCGCAGAGATTACGACCTGATATGTCACGACTCCTGATTCGGTCTTTGATTCCGTCCTTACCTGTTTGACCTTGCCTTCAAAGGTTTCTCCGGGAAATGCGTCCACTGTAAAGACTGATTTCATGTCGTCTTTGACTTTGCCTATGTCGGCTTCGTCTACAGATGCTATTACTTCCATGTTTGTAAGATCCTGTGCGATTACAAACAGTTCCGGCGTATTGAATGATGAGGCAACCGTCTGGCCCTCGTCTACGCTTCTGCTTGTGACGATTCCGTCTATAGGTGAATAGATTTTTGTATATCCGAGATTTACCTTGTTCTGGTCAAGCCTGCTCTTGCTCTGCTTTGACTGTGATCTTGCTGAATTGAGCTGGCTTAATGAGCTCTGGACCTGAGCCTTT
>JAKSUM010000230.1 GCA_024409025.1 bacterium
AGGATTTTCGGAGTAATTGTTGCGGAATCGAGACATCTTCAGTCTGAAACTGGAGCTCTGTCCGTCTCAAGAAAGACTGATTCCAAGGATACTGCCATTTCTTTAGGAAAGGGGAGGCTTATAGGTGGAGACTGCAGGCCTGCCGTTATTGCCGGACCCTGTTCCGTCGAAAGTCTTGAACAGATGATGAATTCTGCCGCCTGCCTCTCAAAACACGGCGTATTTATTCTCAGGGGAGGGGCTTTCAAGCCTAGGACTTCACCTTATTCGTTTCAGGGGCTTGGAATAGAGGGCCTTAAGATTTTAAGGAAGGCTGCCGACGAATACGGAATGCTCTGCGTTTCCGAAGCCACGTCTGAAGGAAATATAGAGGTTGTTGCAGACTATTGCGACATAGTGCAGATAGGCGCAAGGAATATGTATAATTACGCGCTGCTTGAAAAGGCTGGAAGGATAGGCAGGCCGGTTCTGCTGAAAAGGCATTTTTCTGCTACCATTAAGGAATTCATGCTGTCTGCCGAATACCTTCTTAAATCAGGCAATTCAAACGTCATTTTATGTGAAAGAGGTATACGCACGTTTGAAAACAGTACGAGGAGCACTCTTGACATATCAGCCATTCCTCTGTTAAGACGGGAGACCAGTCTTCCAATAATTGCCGACATAAGCCATTCGGCAGGTAGAAAGGATATTTCCGCACCTCTTGCCGCAGCTGCTCTTGCGGCAGGAGCGGCAGCAATAATGGTTGAGGTTCATCCATGTCCTCAGGCAGCTTTTTCCGATGGAGGCCAGCAGCTGGATCTCAATGACTTTGGAGAGCTTGTGAAAAGTCTTGCGGCGTTTAATGCCTGACTTTTCTTCCGTCAAGAGGGAAAAAAGCATATCTGCAAGAAAGATGTAACTAAGGCCTTTATTTAAGGCCTATTTCTAATTAAATGAAAGGTTTGAGACTTGCATGAAGATTTTTGTTGTAAATCCCGGATCTACATCTACAAAAATAGGTCTCTTTGAGGACTGCAACGAGATATGGACCAAAACCATACGCCATCCGGCTGAAGAGCTTAAGCGTTTTTCAACTTCTTGGGAGCAGTACCCATACAGGCTTGAAAAAGTAATTGAGGAAATGAAGGCGCAGAATCTTGACCCTGCGGAGATAGATGCTGCCGTAGGAATGGGAGGAGTTCTGAAGCCGCTTGAATTTGGCACTTACGAAGTGAATGAGGATATGCTTAAAGATGCCAGAGAGGCCAAAAGAGGCCAGCATGCCTGCACATTGGGATGCATTATAGCCAATGATGTCGCAAAGATGGCAAAGCCCGGCACAAAAGCGTTTATAGTTGATGCAGGCTGTGTTGACGAGCTGGAGGATCTTGCGAGATTCTCAGGAATTCCGGATCTTCCGAGGACATGCATTTTCCATGCCCTCAACGGAAGAGCTGCCGGAATTAAATATGCCGAGGAGCATAACACGTCTCTGGATAAAATAAATCTCATTATAGCCCATATGGGCGGAGGGGTTACTGTCGCCGCTCTAAAAAAAGGTAAGGCTGTTCAGGTAAATCATGGGCTTTATGAAGGCCCGTTCACTCCGGAGAGAAGCGGATTTATAGCAAATCTTCCTCTTATAAATTATTCGGACTCGATGACGAGGCAGGATATGGCTAAGCTTATGATGGGAAGAGGCGGTCTTTTCGCTTATCTCGGCACATCTGACGCTCAGGAGATTGAGAACGAGATCGAAAATGGAAACGATTATTTCCGCAGAGTCTATGAGTCGATGGCATACCAGATTTCACAGGAAATAGGCGCAAGAGCGGCCGTTCTTTGCGGTGACGTGCAGGCAATTATTCTCACCGGAGGCATCGCCCATTCGAGAAAGTATATTGATAAATGGATTTCGGATAGATGCTCGTTTATTGCGCCTATAGTCATTATGCCCGGCGAGCATGAAATGGAGGCTCTTGCTGCAGGAGCCTTCAGGTCTTTGATTGACAAGGAAAAAACAAAGACATATTAATCTGACAGGAAAAACAGATTCGTATGTTGAATTTTACTGAATCCAAATAAAAGAAAAGAGGCTTTTTTAAATGGTTAGTTACAAAGAACTCGGCCTGGTAAACAGCCGCAATATGTTCAAGAAGGCAATAACCGGCGGCTTCGCAGTACCCGGCTATAACTTCAACAACATGGAGCAGATCCAGGCAATAATCAAGGGATGCGCAGAGAGCGATTCTCCCGTAATCCTCCAGGTTTCCAAAGGCGCCCGTGAATATGCAAACCAGATCCTTCTCCGTCATATGGCATGCGGAGCTGTTGAGATGGCAAGAAAAGACCTCGGATCAAACATTCCGATAGTACTTCATCTCGATCATGGCGATTCATTCGAGACTGCAAAGTCATGCATCGACAGCGGATTCTCATCCGTAATGATCGACGGCAGCGCCCATTCCTTTGAAGACAATATAGCTCTCACAAAGAGAGTTGTAGAATATGCCCATGATCGTGACGTCACGG